>JAAYPU010000421.1 GCA_012519645.1 Clostridiales bacterium
TAATATAAAACGGATTCATTTGTAAACAGTTGATCTCAGGCTTGCCTAAAGTATAAACTGTTGGAGCGCTACCGTCTCCAAGCTTAATATTGCGATATTCTTTTTTTGCTGATTCAATCACCATAAACGGTTTACTGCAGTTTTTTAATATCCCTTTAACAGTTGTTGTTTTTCCACTGCCAGTGATACCGCATACAAATGTATGTTTATTTAAATCAGCCTCACTTAATACAAATGGCATATTATCAATAACTCTACCACTGTCTGATAATTTGCCCAGTTCAATGCTATTAGTATCAATACCTGTAGTTATCAATGGATATTGCTTTCCACGTTTTAGTTCAAAATTCGGTGTACTGTCTACAGGCATTGAGCAGAGTAAAGCCACTTCTGCAGAAGTTAACAACGTGCAAAGCGGATTTTCATTAATTCCGTCAATCATAAGACCCTTAGGAATAAGTAGTTCTTGTCCGTTTTTCTGATTTATTGAGATTGGTTTAGCTGGAAGTAACTTTGGATTAGGTTTTGATATTTCACCATTCAAACAGGCTTGAATAATATTTCTCGCTACTACATTATCGCTTGAATAAGTGATGGCTGTCTGCCACATTCCACAACTCTGACCAAGTTTAAGTCTTTCGATTCCATTTTCAGCATAATCAATCAATTCCAGTGCAAATCCATTCTGAATGTCACCGGATATAGTTTCTCCTTCTGAAATTGCAGTAGATATGCTGTCATCGTAGCTATAACCTTTAGTTTCAGATTTGCCTTCAGTCTTACTTTTTCCCCTTGACCATAATAGTATATTTAGTCCTCTATTTTTATTAGTGGAGTCTGAGTATGTGGTAGAACCATTGTGTCCTTCGGTATGTGATTCAGTGGTTGTTGTATTCTTTTGTCTTGAAACATTTCGTTTGCTGACAGCGAAGCACTGATCTCGTATAGTTAATAACTCACTAAGCTTTTGTGCCGGGACATCACTTGGCATCGGTTTAGCAATAAAAAGCACTGTATAATTTTGTCCATTAAGACTCCGCATCATCGGAGCAATATCAAATGTCTGTGGTTTATCATCTATTTTTGTTGTTGGTATAGCAGGAAGTAATCCAAAATAAGAAGGATAAGCTGACTTATTCATAAAGCTAGGTTTAATATTTACCAATTCAACACCAGACAATAATCCACCAATTATTGTAGCAATAACATCAGTATCTCTTTTTTGATTTATACCAATAACCAAATTAGTGACACCCTCACAACTTATAATTCCATAAGCTATAGTCACACCAATAGAATGAATTGCTGTAAAAAGTTTCTCCATCTTTTGATTCAGATAAGCAATCTCATCCTCAGCATCTTCTATAGAGCAACTCGCGATGCGGTAATAAGTAAATCCATCTAGTAACTCAGGAGAACTACATTCCACTAATTCTGAAATATATTCTGGGTTTACAAGATACGACGGATATAGTGAAGCTAAGAGGTTGTTTGCTTGCGTACATATAATATTCGTATCATTTTTAAACGTATCTAATTCCTTTGAAAGTGTCATATCATTCATATTCGTCCGCCTTCCTTAAACGTATTAACAAGGCCTTGAATACGCTCATTATAGTATATTTCAATTTCGTCAAACCACACTATAAACTCTTTCTTTAATTCAGACAGAAAATCTTCTACTGCTCCATCAAATTTCACTTTGTTTTGGCTAGGAATAATTTTGAAGTATGATACACAAAATGCAGCGACTGCCCCAGCAATTATTACAACTATCGGTACGTTAACTGTTGTAGTTAATACATATTTCAATATTCCTCCTACTGCTGTAGTTCCAGCTGATACCGCAAGAGACGAGTATAAGCGATGAAGTTCTTTATATTGTATTCCGTTCTTAAAAGCATTGACGGTTGTAATATCAAACTGATATTTTGATATTATCTCTCTTCTGATATTTGCTTCATAAAATTGACTCTTTCTTTCAGGATCGTCAAACATAGTGGAAGACAAGGTGTTATTTGACATCTGGGCATACATATCGGTGATTAATGTTTTACTACGCATTACGAGTTCGGATGAAACAGTATCAATAATCATTTTAGAAGCATCGGTAAAATCAGAATGTACAGCAATAATTTCATATGACTGCACCTTTAATTCTTCAAACATCTCATTGACTTTCTCGATAAGCACTTGTTTATTGCACATTTGCATCAATACCCCCTTTTCTTTCCCTGGCAACCTTCACCAATGGCGATATTTGAATAGATAATTTTTGCATATTTTCAATAGTTTCTTGAATTTCCTCTGCATTCTTCTTTTCTTCCATGATCCTATCCAATTCTTCTTTTTTAGCTTTCGCATTTGCTGCCAATTCCTCTGTATAAGTTGCTGCTGTTTGATTAGCAAAATCAATTAGATTACTTATAGCTTCATTCTGTATAGACTTTATCCGACTCTGGATACTACTCTTTATCAATCGAAAATGCTCTAATCTCGAGTACTCGGAATAGTAATGGGTTTTTTTAAATGTAGTTCCGCTTGTGTATGATTTTTCTACTTGGGCTGAATTCTCTGTTTTTTGTTTGATTTCTGCAAATGTCTCAGCAGTAAAATCAGGCTCTAAAGAGGTGTATTTTATCTTATTTTCATTGCTGAGTGCAATTAGAGCCGCATTACACTCAGCGACTATTTTTTTTTCCATTTCTTCATGGAACTTTTTTGCCTCATCGATTATTCTAAATGAAATCTTCTCTAATTGGTTGATATCATTGTTGGAAATTGCTGCTACAGAGGTAGTAAATTCATCGATTAGACTTTTGGCCTTTGTCCTAACAATACCAGAATCACCCGTATAACGTGTAACAACCTCGTCAACAGTCTTTGCCATTTTTGCATTGATTTCGTTTAGTTTTCTCTTTATTTCAGCGATTTGCCTTGCAAGTTCGGTAGGATCTTTAGCTTTAAGTTGATTAAATTTTATCTGTTCTTCAAGGTCATCCTGTATCCGTTCATAGACTTTAAGCATGCGCCCTAACAACTCACTTAAAGCTATATAATGAGTCTTGCGTCCAAATATATTTATTACGTGGTCTACCGCTGAGAAATTTGACTTTGTCCCCAAAAATTCAATATATTTCTCTTTATTTAGTATCCTCATTGAGCGCGGTGGTGTAATGAAAGCATCAAGACGCCCTTTAGCATCCAACTCATCCAGATAAGATTCGATTTCGTCCACTGTCATATTAGAAATTTTATTTATAAATAGTTCAACTTTACTATCTACAGCGATAATCTGGCTTGTATTAATTGTATTTCCGTATAATTTTAGTGCTTCATGTTGTAAGCGTTCTAAGTTTTCAGGATTTTCATTTGCTGCACGAGTCAATATTAGAAATAGAGCGTTGCCGTTTCGCTCGACACTCTTGCTATCAAGAAAATTTCTGAATGATGTTGATTCTAAAGCTGCACCGGTAATAGGTTTTAGAAACATAATTGCATTTGCATTTTCAATGTATTCATTAGTGATATCACCTACTCGCCCTTGGGCATTAACTCCTGGACTATCAATAATTTGGATTCCCTTTAAGCTTTCGTCTTCGAATGGGTATGTAATAACCATCTTTGTTACTATATCAGCCCAGTTATCCTTATTTTTTGTTATGTAAGATCGTATTTTCTTTGCGTACTCTGTATTAGATAAACCGTATATATTCTCAGACTGAACACCATTAATAAGGTCAGCAATGACTCTTTCCGGGATTTTACCTTTGTATTTAATAAGAACCTCATTATTTATGGTTGTAACTGGAATTTCTCTATAATCATCATTAAGAGCCGCATTTTTCAACAAAAACTCTTTTATGTTTTTTTCACCAACCAATTTCTTTGTTCTACCACCAGCATAAGTTGCTGTAAGAGTAAAACTTTCCCCATATTTTATTTCAACTATAGCACTTGTGCATTGTTTAACATCCATAGGCAAAATTTCTTGACCTAGAAAAGCATTGATAAATGTTGATTTCCCACTTTTGGCTTCTCCAGCAATCATTAGAAGGAATTTATCTTTCCTAATATTTTCTGCTTGGTTTTTTAAAGCAATCATCGACTTGTTATCTAGTGGGAATTTCACTTCACTCACTATTGCAAGAAACTCTTGGTACATCTCAAGAACTTCTTCTTTAATTTGTTTGTAGTTAGTAATCATATATCCACCTCGTCTTATCGTATTATTTTTACATTTTCTCCTTGGCTTCGCAACCACATATCTATCCCTGTACCATATACCTCTGCACTAACGGTAAATGTTCCGTTAGTTTCATTCAATATTCTAGCAGTTGGAAGCCTGTCCTTAACAGCTTCAATAGATTTCCCTTTGTATTCAAAAACTACTGTCCGCAGCTCACCAGAATACATAAATTGTACTCTTTTTCTAAATTCGCCCTCATTGAACTTTTCCTTGTATGGCGTATCAAAATGTTCATTTGTGCTTTTATGTTTTTCAATGCGGTCAATACGAAATACAGTCGGATAATCTTTGCTTCCATCTGCCATATATGCGACTAAATAGAAATAGTATTCTGAAAACATAATAGATACTGGTTTTATTAATCGCTCGGTTTGTATTCCATCTTTGCGTTTATAGGTTATAGAGATCACTTCTTTGCTGGTTATGTACTGAGATAATTCCCAGATCAATTCGATTAATGCTGTACCATGCATTGGTGGTACATAACAAAACTTTTCATTTAAAATAATATCTTCAATATGTTTTCTGTCATTAGGTGTTACTTGGGATAGAAGTTTCGATATCAGCGTGTCAAGCTCAGATTTGTTAAACGCTCGACTCTCCAAGAGTACCTTACAAATTGAAAGCACTTCTCCATTAGTAAACCACTCTCGTTCGAAGCGCATAAGATAATATCCGCCTTTGCTACGATCATATTTTATAGTTGTTTCTCCTTCAAAGAAATGCATTTCAGAAAGGTATGCCCTAAGGTCGTCTATATCACGCTGAATTGTTTTAACAGTTACACAAAATTCATGAGCTAAATTTTCCTTTGTTAAGAGCTCTCCTTTATTAAATCTTTCATATATACTCAGAAGACGAAAGCCTTTGTTTCCTTTATAATCAATATACATTTTTCGGCATCAACTCCTTTCGTTATCTAGATTATACCATATCAAATGGACATATTTTGGGTATTTCAAAAATTTTAATATTTATTTACACATATAGTTTCGCAAGTATTAAAAATACTTTTATACAAAAAAGTCGAAAAGTCTAATTGAAAAATCCAAAACTACAGTATTCATCCTTCTTCACTAGTGTCGCGTAAATAAAATGCGAATTTTCAGTTTGTTGTTTCTGCAATTTTTATTAAAAAAGGAAAACACCTAAATAAAGGTAGTAAACATCCATTTTTTTAACAATATTGCCAAAGACACGAGTTACCAACGACAACTAAGGAATTTTTTATGGGACACCCTTTCCTTGAATTTTTCGGATCCAGATATGGGAGGATTTCCATAGCGCAGCCTTTAAATAACGGCTAATTTTTAAATAACTAAGATTACTGTTTGTATGCAACTGCGCCAATACGTTTAAGCAATATGGATTTATGTCAATATAGTAGACACAAAAACTCAAATTTTTATGCAGTTTTTCTTAAAGCATCTTCAA
>JAAYPU010000044.1 GCA_012519645.1 Clostridiales bacterium
TAATACCAATTTTATTAATGAAATATATTATATCCTCTTCAAGTTCTTGTACATCATACAATGACTTATCCAATTCTTTGATTGCTTCTTCTCGGGTTATCTGCCCAGCTACAATTAAACTTGATAAGTGTGCTTTCCTTTTATCATAACCAAATTTAACCGGAAGAATATGAGCCTGGAATAGTTTGGTAAACCTCGATTCATAATGTTTACCTCCGTAATATTGCCAACCCACTTCTTTTTCTAATACTTTTATTGCTTCTTCCTTGTTATAATCCATATAATTTAAAGGATTTAGGATTATTAATTTATTAAAAAACCGATATTTTATATACCAATCATAGAATCTCATTAATTTATAGTTCTTTAACGGTTTGGAACCGAACTTCTTATGAATATCTTTAATATTTCTCGTATCATAGGCATCATGCCCCCATGCAACTGGTAAAATGGATTCAGTTGCCAAATTAGACCCGTTTATAACATACTTTATTTTGTTTTTCTCTGCGTAGGAATATAGAACAGTAAAAAAAGCGTGATCCTGTGGTATATCCTCATTAGGAACCCCTGCAAAAAAATATGCCCGCTGTAAATCCATCATCTCATTAAAGTCAACATATTCTACAACAAGGTCAATACCTAATTTCTCACATAAATTCTTCACATTATTCTCTGCTATTTTTGAATTAAACCCGGCATCAACATGAACAGCTAACATCCGTAGCCCATATTGCGATGCCAGATATGCTAAATATGAGCTATCAATACCCCCACTTAAACCAATAATACAGTCATATTTATTGTTAATACCCTCTGCTTTTATCTGTTTAAAAAGCTGCTCCAATTTGATTTTTCCGTCCCGACCTCTAAGCCAATATTTTTCAATATTATTAATTGCACTGCTGCAGTGATTACATACACCCTCACTGTCAAATACTATGTTTGGATCTGATGTGTCCATAACACAACGGGTACAAATTTTATAATCCATAACCAAAATAACTCCCCCATTAAATTTTATAAAGCTAACCCCATTATCTCTGTTATCGCCCTATTCAACCGGGGTTCATATCCTTTTATTCTCTGTGACTCGTTGTTGAGCAGAGAATTAATAGCTTCACTTAGAGAACGTTCATCTATAGCAAGTTTGAGCAATCCTTCAGGTATTTGATTCTTAAATAAATCATATCCCATTTGGTCTACTGTAATAGTTGGAATTCCAAATATAGCTGCTTCTATTGTAGTCGTAGACCAATGAGTTATATGAATATCAACATTCTGTAATAAAATTGGTAATTGTAAATCAGTTGCCATATCCAGTTCAACCTGAGCTGGATTTAATTGGGTTATTAAAGCCCGAATCCTTTCCCGTTCTGATAGCTCGCAGGGGTGCAATCTTAAAAGCCAAAGCCAATCAGGCGGGGAATACCTAATTACTTTTTGTATCCACTCGGTAATTGTTACACCATAATCAACCAACCCTGATAGACAAAATAATATTTTGACCTTTGCTTGTCTTATGTCTTTAATATATTCGTATGCCTTACTGCCATAAAATACTTCCGGTTGTTCTTTACAAATATCCAGCCACGGATTTCCCCCAATAAAAGATTGATGAAAATATGATACCTTGGGGTTCCATTTTTCAATTGCCCTGGCTTCAGTTTCACTCCAAACCCAAAAAATACTTGGTAATAATTCATAACCATTAGGGGGAACACGGTTCCATTGACCATAAGCTCGATGAAAATCCCCTTGAACCCCATGCTGAATATCAACAGATGGAATACCGTTGCGCCGGCAAGACAGATTAAAAGCCATCCCTTCAATCCCATAGTAGCAAACAACAAAACCTATTGATGGTTGGGTACGTTTAATTATTTTGTCAAACCAACCTGCTATTAGTTTTAAGTATTGTACAGTTCTTGATAGCAGTACTTCGTTTAGAGTTATTCCCCATGTTTTTTCTAAACAAGTAAGAAGTTCTTTGAATCCTTGTAATTGGTCATAGTCCATCCTCATTCTCATCTGTAATAAACTTCTAATCCTCAACCAATCTAAATGTGGTTGAATAAACATACCCGGATTATATCGAGGAGTATGGTACTGGTGTAGGGGTTCCATATGTAAACTTGTAAATTCTGCTGCCTTCAACTTATCGATAATTGGATCGCAAAACCTATCGTACCACTTGTTATTAACCAGGACCCTGGACACTTGATCGCCTAAAAATATAGTGTCAACATGCCTGTTAGTTGAATCATTTTTCGTGTAATCCTTTAAATAGTTTTTAGCATAATCTAAGTGACCGGCTGCAACCCTTTTTAGCCGAGATAATAACGCGGCTTTTTGTTGATTCTGTTGCTGTGTAACATTTCCTTGGGTAGATTTAAGAATAATACTGGTTGCAACCTGAATTCGTATCAGAGGCCAGATATGAATACCGCCAACTACCCATTCATCAACCGGATATTTGTCTTCTATCTCATTAATAAAAATAATGTCTTGAATAATAGTCAGATCCTTTCCACTGAAAAGATTATCCTTTTAATATCCACGGCATCTTATAAACACGACTGGATAAGAACCAGGTTAATAAAAACTGAAGAGCGAAGGTAGCAGTAGTAGCCTGAGCTGCTCCAATTGCGCCGTTAATTTTTATTAATAAATAATTAAGTATAATATTAATCCCAGCAGCTAGAAAAGTTATCCATGCTAAAATATAAGTTTTTTGTGCATAAAATATATAATTTACCACCATCTTATACATACCATCAAAAGCATAACTTAACGCAATCCATA
>JAAYPU010000422.1 GCA_012519645.1 Clostridiales bacterium
AAGCTTTCTGGGCTTTTATTTCAACCTGATATTCCCAAATATACGACTTGTGCATACCACCAGTGTAAGTGAGATTTTGAACAGATAGTTAATGCCGGGGAAGGCGATGTAGTGTTAGGAATAAGTTTTCCACGTTATTCTAAACGAACTTCCAAATCAATGGAGTTTGCCAGAAAACAGGGAGCTACGGTAATAGCTATTACTGACAATGAAGCCTCACCTCTTGCAAAGTGTTCAAATTATTCGCTCTATGCAAGAAGTGATATGGCCTCCTTCGTGGATTCCCTTGTAGCACCGTTATCAATGATAAATGCGCTTATAGTCGCTATCGGTTTAAAACGAAAGGATACTATCCATAATACTTTTGAGAAACTAGAAAAGCTATGGGACGAATATGAGGTCTATGATAAAGGCGACAGCTACAGTATACTTGGAAAGGATTAAGGACTACCGGAGGATTTAACTACTGATGGCAAAAAGAATAGGGATTATAGGAGCAGGGGCTGCAGGCCTTTTTGCTGCAGGAAGAGCTGCTTCTTTAGGAAACCATGTTGTGGTCTTCGAAAAAAATAGAAGAGCCGGTAAAAAGCTACTGATAACCGGAAAAGGCAGATGCAATATAACCAATAATTGCACTATAGATGAGCTTATGGCTAATATCCCCGGAAACGGCCGTTTTCTTTATTCTGCATTAAATAAGTTTAACAATCAGAATATAATGGATTTTTTTGATGCTGTAAATGTTCCCGTTAAAACTGAACGTGGAAATAGGGTATTTCCTGTTTCAGACAGATCGCATGATGTTGTAAACGCCCTCATGAATTATGACCGTAACCACGGAGCTAAATTTTTACATGAAGCCCCGGTAAAAGAAATTATATGTGAAGAGAATGAAGTTAAAGGAGTATTGCTCCAGAATAGTGATTTCTATGAGCTAGATTCGGTTATTTTAGCCACGGGTGGAATTTCATATCCGATGACCGGTTCCACCGGTGACGGGCACAAAATGGCCGAAAAACTAGGACATACAATAACTGACCTAAAGCCCTCCCTTGTACCACTAGAGATTCGAGAAGAATGGGCTGCCCGGCTGCAGGGGTTAACTTTAAAAAATGTTGGTCTTACAGCATTCGACAATAAGAGTAATAAAGTATATTATGAGCAGGGAGAAATGCTATTTACCCATTTTGGTGTATCTGGTCCGATGATTCTAAGTGCCAGCCGACATATAATGGATTGCGGTTACACCGAAGCATATTTTTTGATTGACTTAAAGCCTGCTCTTGATGAAGAAACTTTGGATCAACGTCTACAAAGAGATTTTGCTAAATATTCAAGAAAGCAATTTGTGAATTCGCTATCAGACTTGCTTCCCAAAAGTTTGATACCTGTCTTCATAGAACTTTCTGGTATTTCTCCTGAAAAACCTGTTCATCAGATTACAAAATCTGAAAGAAGAAATCTCGTTAAGCTGTTAAAAGGAATAAAGCTTACTGTTTCAAAGCCTCGTCCTGTCAGTGAGGCAATTGTTACTGCCGGGGGAGTCTCAATCAAGGAAATAAATCCGTCTACTATGGAATCCAAGCTTATTAAAGGT
>JAAYPU010000423.1 GCA_012519645.1 Clostridiales bacterium
AATAATAAGTATAACAGTATTACCAATATAGGATATAATCCTACTGTCGGAGGAGATAAGCGATTAATTGAAACATATCTTTTTGATTTTGATGAAGATATTTATGATTTGAATATTCGCATTGAGTTTAATAAAAAAATCCGCTCTGAAAGCAAATATGAGAACATTGAAGTTTTAAAGGCTCAAATCTCAAGAGACGTAGAAATTGCTAAAGAATATCATGAAATAAAATAATGTTTACAACTGTTGTTTATATATGGTAAAATATTACGTCAGTATAACCTTTTGCTATGTATTACGAGACTCCGACGTATTACTTGGCTTATAGGGGATTAATAAAAAGGAGGTGAAAATAATGGTAATGACTAAAGAGAAAAAAGTTGAGATCATCAATGATTATAAAACTCATGAAGGAGATACGGGTTCTCCTGAAGTGCAAGTCGCTTTACTGACTTTTAGAATCAATGAATTAAATGAGCATCTTAAAATCCATAAAAAGGATCATCATTCAAGAAGAGGTCTTTTAAAAATGGTAGGACAAAGAAGAAACTTGCTCAACTATCTTAAAGAAAAAGACATCGAGAGATACAGAACCATTATTGGACGTTTAGGTTTAAGAAAATAAGGTTATAGAGCGGGGTAATCCCCGCTTTATTCATAAAAAAAGTTGGGTTTGGGGTCAGGCTTGAAAACTTAGCTTATTCATTTTGAGTAGGTTAACTTATCAAGCCAGACCCAATTAAAAATTACATATTGGAGGTTTGAAATGGATACAAACGTAAAAATTTTTACTAAAGAAGTTGCAGGTAGAATATTGCAAGTTGAAACAGGTAAGGTAGCACAGCTTGCCAATGGTTCCGCAATGATAAGATATGGAGATACAGTTGTATTGGTTACTGCTGTTGCATCTTCAGAACCAAAAGAAAATATAGACTTTTTCCCATTAAGCTGTGAATATGAAGAAAGATTATATTCTGTAGGTAAGATACCGGGCGGTTTTATAAAGAGAGAAGGTCGTCCGACAGAAAAAGCAATACTTAGTTCGAGACTTATTGATAGACCCATACGACCGCTTTTCCCTAAAGGTTATTATAATGATGTACAAGTAGTTGCTACTGTCATGTCGGTAGATCAAGATTGCTCACCGGAAATTGTAGCTATGATCGGTTCTTCCATTGCACTGTCAATTTCTGAAATACCCTTTGAAGGACCTACTGGTTCAGTGCTTATTGGAATGATAGATGGCAAATTTATAATCAATCCGACTCAAAAAGAGAGAGAAATAAGTGATATGCATTTAGTTGTTTCCGGAACAAAGGATGCTATCATGATGGTTGAAGCGGGTGCTAATGAAATTCCTGAAGATGTAATGCTGGATGCTATCATGTTTGCCCATGAACACATTAAAGAATTAATAGCTTTCATTGAAGAAATAGTTGCTGAAGTAGGCAAAGCAAAGATGGAAGTACAGCTTTATAAAGTATCTGAAGAGGTCGAACAAGAAGTTCGTGAATATGTTGTAGACAAAATGAAGGAAGCAATATTTACGAAAGATAAACAAGAACGCTTAGACAATATGGATGCTGTCAAGAAAGATGCTATGGAGTATTTTTCTGAAAAATATCCTGATAATTTAAAGGATGTAGATACGGTAATTTATAATATTACAAAAGAACTTGTCAGAGGAATGATAACAGAGCAGAGTCTGAGACCTGATAACAGAAAACCTGATGAAATCAGGCCAATCTGGTGTGAAATTTCAGTGCTGCCTAAAACCCATGGAACCGGTTTGTTTACAAGAGGGCAGACACAAGTATTGACAGTGGCAACCTTAGGAGCCATTGGAGACGCACAAATATTGGACGGTCTTGGCGAGGAAGAAGAAAAAAGATATATGCATCATTATAATTTTCCGCCCTATAGTGTAGGGGAAGCTCGATTTATGAGAGGCCCGGGAAGACGTGAAATTGGACATGGCGCGCTGGCAGAACGTGCATTAGTGCCGGTATTGCCGGATGAAAAGGAATTTCCTTATACTATTCGACTAGTATCGGAGGTATTAAGCTCCAATGGAAGTACTTCTCAGGCATCCGTTTGCGGGAGCACTCTTGCTTTAATGGATGCAGGTGTACCTATAAAAGCACCTGTTGCAGGTATCGCGATGGGTCTTATTAAAGAAGGCGAAAAAGTTACTATTTTAAGCGACATTCAGGGTATGGAAGACTTTTTAGGGGACATGGATTTTAAAGTAGCAGGTACATCTAAAGGTATAACAGCAATACAAATGGATATCAAAATCCATGGTATCGACAGAGAAATCCTTCAAAGAGCTTTAGCACAGGCTTTTTCCGGAAGAATGCATATTATGGAAAAGATGACTGCTGTGATAGATAAACCTAAATCAGAGCTATCACCATATGCTCCGAGAATTCTCAGCATAAAGATTGACCCTGATAAAATAAGAGAGGTTATTGGACCGGGAGGAAAAACAATAAATAGGATTATTGACGAAACGGGCGTTAAAATCGATATTGAAGATGATGGTACTGTATTTATAACATCAAAAGATATGGAATCAGGAAATAATGCCATAGCAGAAATCCAAAAAATTGTTAAGGTTCCTGAAGCCGGAGATATTTACCTTGGAAAGGTAACAAGAATAATGAACTTTGGTGCTTTTGTTGAAATACTTCCCGGAAAAGAAGGTCTTCTCCATATATCAAAAATAGCTCATGAAAAGATTGCCAAGGTAGAAGATGTCTTGAATATCGGCGATGAGGTTATGGTAAAGGTAACAGAAATAGATAGTCAAAACAGAATAAATTTATCCAGAAAAGACTTGATAAGCAAAGAAAACAAAGATGAAGAAAAGAAAGAAGTAAGAGAAAAAAGAGATCAGGAAAAAAAAGCTGATGAAGTTAAGGAAAAAGAAGATGTCATTGCAGTAAACGCAGATGAAAAAATGGAAGTTGCACAAGACGGCAAAGAAAAAAAGAAAAGATTCTTTTTATAGGAAAAATTAATAAAAACATACAAAAGCAGTTCTTTATATTATAAGAACTGCTTTTTTTTAATATACATATAGGGGTGGTATAATGAAGAGAACATTTACTTTATTAATTTTTATGTGTATTATTCTGATTGCAATGCTATTTTCTACAGGCAGATATGATAAAATGAATACAGTATTGACAAGTAATGTCATAAGAAACGGTGATATCGAGAGTAATAAAATTGCTTTTGCATGCAATGTGGATTGGGGCAGCGAAGTATTACCGGATATGTTTGAAATTTTCAATAAAAATAATATTAAAATCACTTTTTTTGTTACCGGTAATTGGGCTGAAAAAAATCCGCAATTATTAAGAGAAATGTATATTCGGGGACATGAAATAGGTAATCACGGATATGCTCATAAGCTATGCAGCAAGATCGAGACAGATATTATTCGGGAAGAGATAATTAAAACAGAGAATGTGGTAAAAGATTTAACGGGAATTAAAACATCACTTTTTGCACCACCGTCAGGTGATTATGACAATAGGACCGTTACTGTTTGTGAAGAGTTAGGATATAAGCTGATACTTTGGTCAACAGATACAATCGACTGGAAACCCGATTCAACATCTGATAAGATAATAAAAAGAGTGATCGAAAAACCTTTAAGCGGGACTATCGTGTTGATGCATCCAAAGGAAGAGACAGTTAAAGCACTTCCGAATATTATTCAATTCATCCAAAAACAAGGTGTTGAAATTGTTCCTGTTGGGAAGCTTATAGAATAGAAGTTGCACAAAGGCAAGGTATTCTATATAATATCCATATTGTATTTGAAATAAGACGGAGGACTATAAATGATAACAAAAAGAAATCTTGGAAGCGGAATAGAATTGATTATGGAGAAAATACCCTATGTAAGATAAGTTTCCGTAGGCATATGGGTAAAAGCAGGTTCTGTAAATGAAAATGAAATAAACAGCGGGATTTCTCATTTTATTGAGCATATGCTGTTTAAAGGAACTGAGATGAGAAGTGCAAGGGACATCGCGGGTGATATAGATAAAATAGGAGGGCAGATAAATGCCTTCACCGGCAAGGAAAGTACATGCTATTATGTTAAGGTATTAGATACACATGTTGAAGATGGTATTGAAATCCTTATGGATATGCTTTTCAATTCTAAATTTGATATAGATGAAATGGAGAAGGAAAAAGCGGTTATATATGAAGAAATCAACATGTATGAGGATTCACCGGAAGATACTGTTCATGATATGCTTTCAGAGGTAATTTTTGATGGACATCCTTTAGGGAAACCGATTATCGGGACATATGATACCATCAATGCCTTTACACGAAATAATATTTTAGATTATATTCAAGAAAACTATGGGATAAATAATTTAGTTATCTCGGTTTCCGGTAATTTTGACGAAGAAAAGCTTATCGACACTTTAGACAAGAATATTTCTAAATACTTATGGGAAAATCAAATCTTGATTCCGGAGATACCTGTATATAAACCGGGATATAAAATGAAGAAAAAGGATATCGAGCAGGCGCATATATGCTTGGGTATAAAAGGTTTACCTCTGGACCACGAAGATTATTATGCATTGTCCATTCTGAGCAATATTATGGGCGGAAGCATGAGCTCAAGATTGTTTCAGCGAATCAGGGAAGAAAAAGGCTTGGCATATTCGGTATATTCTTATACGACATCATACGTTAAAGATGGAGTATTTGCTATTTATGCAGGTGTAAATCCTAAACAGCTGAAGGAAACTTCCAAACTCATGGTTGAAGAAGTCAATTTACTTCGTGAAAAAGGTGTTTCGGAAGAAGAATTGATGACAGCAAAAGAGCAGCTCAAGGGGAACTATATTCTCAGCCTTGAAAGCGTCAGCGGAAGAATGGCATCCATAGGAAAATCCCAGCTTTTATTAAAGAAGGTATATACTCCTGATGAAGTTATTGAACTGATCAATAAAGTTTCAATGGATGATATAAATAAAGTAATCAAAAGAGTGACAGATATAAATCAATACTCAGCAGCAGTCGTTGCTAAAGGAGAAGTCACATTTGAGGAACTAATAACTAAGAACTAAGAACTAAGAGTTAAGGAAGATTTTGTGTTTTGCAAACACAAAATCAACTGATAACTATTGTTCAACCATCGTTCAACTATTGTTTAACGATTTGTATAATGATGCTTAGCATCATCCCTATACCCTATACCCTTAAAAGGACGGTCGGTGAAAATAATGATAACAAAAGTAAAAATAAAATCTGATAATATGCCTCTTCCTGAGTATGAAACATCAGGTTCTGCAGGTATGGATCTGAGAGCTGCTGTAAAAGAAACAATCGTAATCAAACCGGGTGAAAGAGCTTTGATCCCGACAGGTATATATATAGAGCTTCCTCAAGGCATGGAAGCACAGGTACGTGCCAGAAGCGGGCTGGCTGTCAAATACGGCATAGGACTGGTTAACGGCGTAGGCACTATTGACAGCGATTATAGGGGAGAAATAAAGGTCCCTTTAATCAACTGGGGAGACAGTGATTTTACGATTCAGCATGGAGACAGGATCGCTCAGATGGCAATATGCAAATATGAACGAATCCAGTGGGAAAAAGTGGACGAGCTTTGTGAGACGGACAGAGGCGCAGGAGGGTTTGGACACACGGGAAGAAAATAATTTTTGATTATTTTCTTCCCGTGTTTAACTAATAACTAATAACTAAGAACTAATAGCTATGGAAGGTTTTGCATGAGCAAAACCTTTTTTGTTTGTAACAATTTTGTAATAATAAACATGAAACTTTTGCTAATTAAGCATGTCTAATCTACTGAATGAATTATATAAATAAAATTTCCTCGAACTAAGAACTAATAGATAAGGATACTTTTGCAATGTGCTGCAAAAGCAAGCTTCATAAAATTATGAAAAAAGGAGTGGATACATAATGAAGAAAACAATATATTTAGCAGTTATTCTTATACTTGTATTAAGCTTGATTGGGTGTCAAAAAAACAGCCACCCGGGAATTACCGTAAATGACATAAGCTTCGAAAGGGTTGCTTTAGAGGATTTAGATTCCAAAACCAGGGATATAATTAATGAAGCCAAAGAAAAAAGTGGCTACAAACTCATTGAAAGTGAAGAAAAAGGCTATTATTATTTGGCGGTATTTGCCGGAGAAAAGCCTACGGCAGGTTACAGCATCAGGATAACAAAGGTACTTGACAGCGAAGGCGTGACAAAGGTTATGGTGGAAGAAACAGTACCGGGTAAGGATATGATGGTTGCTCAGGTACTGACTTATCCGATGGATATTGTTAAATTGACCGGAATCACTGATAATGTAAAATTGGAATTTGACACCAAAGAGGGAACTGTTGATGAAGCTAACAAAGATTCGCAAACCTCTGAACTGATAGAAACGCAAATAGTGGAAGCCGAATATGTAGGTCAGATTGATAATAATTCTATAGAGGTTAAAATTGAAGACGGTGCCGTTGCTTTAAGATTAACTGAAACAGCAAAGGAGCAATTGGCTGAATTAAAGCCTAAAACAGGAGATATAGTACGATTTGAAGTGTTCAGAAATGAACACGGCCAGGAGACAGTGCTTACTTTGGAAAAAACTAAATAAGGTCTCTGGTCTCTGGTCTCAGGTGTCAGGAAAAGTAATTAGTAATTAGTAATTAGTGATTCGGGTTTTATCCGAAGTCCGGAGCAGGTCTCAGGAAACTAATAACTAATAGTCGAGGAAGATTTTGTGTTTTTCATAACACAAAATCTTTTTTTATTACACT
>JAAYPU010000424.1 GCA_012519645.1 Clostridiales bacterium
AAAAGCTTTAAAAAGCGATTATGCAGTAGGTGCATTTAATGTTAATAATATGGAAATAATCCAAGGTATCGTACATGCTGCAAAAGAAGAAAATGCTCCGCTGATCCTTCAGGTATCCGCAGGTGCGCGAAAATATGCCAAACCTGCATATCTTGTAAAATTAGTGGAAGCAGCAATGGAAGATACCGGATTAGATTTAGTACTTCATCTTGACCACGGCGAAGATTTTGACATTTGTAAAAAATGCGTAGATGATGGATTTACTTCTGTTATGATAGATGGTTCAAAATATCCTTTCGAACAAAACATCGAACTGACAAAAAAAGTTGTTGATTATGCACATTCAAAAGGTGTGGTTGTAGAGGCTGAGCTCGGTAAGCTTGCCGGAATCGAAGACAATATAAATGTCAGCTCTAAAGATGCTGCATTCACGGATCCAGATCAGGCCGCTGAATTCGTTGAAAGAACCGGGGTAGACTCTCTTGCCATTGCCATTGGTACAAGTCACGGAGCTTACAAATTCAAAGGAGAGCCAAGATTAGACTTTGAAAGACTTCAAAAAATATCACAATTGTTACCAGCCACTCCATTAGTGCTTCACGGTGCTTCTACCGTTCTTCCTTCCTTCGTAGAGATGTGCAATAAATACGGTGGTGAAATCCCGGGTGCTCAAGGTGTACCTGAAGAAATGCTTAGAGAAGCAGCAAAGTATGGTATATGTAAAATAAATATAGACACTGATTTGCGTCTGGCTATGACTGCTTCCATCCGAAAAGTATTAGCTGAGAATCCATCTGAGTTTGATCCAAGAAAGTACTTAGGACCTGCCAGAACTGCCATTAAAGAGATGGTACAACACAAAATCAGAAACGTACTAAATTGCAGTAATAGAATTTAATTTCAAAGGAGATTTTTAAATGCGTAATGTTCCTTTAGGGATTGTGGTCGACGGCAATAAAATACTCATGGTCCACCGACGGTTTCCTCCGGTATTATGGGGTCCCCCAGGAGGCTTTTCAGAAAATGATGAATCATTATATGATACCGTAGAACGGGAAGTATATGAAGAATCCGGTGTAACATGTGAAGCCGTAGAAGTGATCGGTGAATATGATGCTTTTGATTCTCACCTTATTTTAGTAGCATGTAAATACATTTCGGGAGATTTGAGATGCAGCTATGAAAGCACAAACGTTGGATGGTTTGATATACACGATTTGCCTAAGCCTATGTGCCCCCCAAAAGATATATTTCAAAAAGCTTTAGAAACCATAAACAAATAAACCGTAAAGTTTATTTGTAATTAAGAATTAAGAATTAAGAATGGAGAATTAATGAAAGGATTTGCATATGCAAATCCTTTATTTTAAGCAAATTTTCTCCTTCATACTTAATTCTTCATTCTTAATTTTTAATTGCAGCGTAGCTGCTTTATGGCAGTATAACAATATTATTCACTACCGGTCTTTCCTTGCCATCAGAAGGTTTATTTAATATTTCACCATTAAAATACATAGCACTTGATCCGCCGCCATCTAAATTATAAGCATCCTTTACACCTAATTCTAACAGCTTATCCTGTAATCTTTCTAATGTTACCCCGGAACTCCAATCATTTTGACGTCCATCAATAACCAAAATGATCAAATCATCATTAGCATACTTTCCTATGATTGTTCTTGGCTGTTTAGTTTCAATCCATTCATCAGGAATTACTAACTTTTCTCCGTCTTTAAGCAATACAGGTATGAAGCTTACTCCATGGTAAGGATTAAGCTTAGTAATATCTTTTTCTGTCTTAGGTACCGTACCTATAGCTTCTCCATCCTTATTGATTCCGGCAAAAAAGAGATTTCCCGGATATCCGTTAAATGGTTCAACCAATTTACCATCAATAACTGTATTTCCAATGAGCTGGGCATATTTCTTGCCATCTCTTGTCTCATAATAGAACCCTCCGCCATTGACAGCAAAAATTGCACCTTTACGTTTTGCAGCTTCAGAAGTTGTCTCTACCTCACCCAATTTATCTTTTCCCAGAACGACTTTAAATGTATTGGGTTTAAAAAGTTTGATCTTTGCTATAAATCCTCTGTATCCTAATTCATCTAATTTAAATATTTTTATTTCGTTATTTTTGCTTTTATGTGCTGCCACAGTTGGCCCCAGCATGTTAAGAATCTTCTGCTCATAAATATCATCAGACATCTCTTTATATTCTGTACTCTGTTCTGTTAAAGAATTAAGTACACTGTTTTGCCTATTAAATACTTCATACTGAGATTGCACCACATTTCCGAAATAAGCAATATAATCTCCTAATTGGTGTGCTTCATCTTCCAGCTCATTCATAGATCGGTGTACGGGCTCTACATTAATAACTAAATTTTCGGCATCCGCAGTAAACTGCATCGAAACCAAAAATATTGCTAAGAAAGGCGCAAAAAGGAACAATAGAAAAGTATTAATCTTCCACATTATGGTGCCTCCTTGAGTATTTTCAGGCTTCTTTCCAAATCCTTAAGCCTCTCATCTAAAGCTTCCAGTTTTATATCAATATTGCGTTGCAAAGAGCCGGTATCGGAAAGCGAGCTGTCAGTTGCTGCTACAATTTCTTGAAGTACAGTTATTTCATTTTTCAAAAGAAGGATCTCTTCGTTAATTTCATCCAGCTTCAATGCATTTTGCTGCTGTACATTTTGGATGCTAGTATCTATATATGCTTTTGCTGTAGTATAGCCGTGATATACAATACCACCCCAAACTGCAATACTTATTAACACGATAACTATCTTTAATATTATGCTGCTTCCTTTTTTCTTTCGTCTTCTATTTCTTTTTGTTTCCTTTTCGTCGTAAATAATTTCTTCCATTTTGAATGCCTCCCCCCTTGGTCTAACAAACATGCTATTATAATGCTATACTATAGAAAAATAATTATCAATAAATTAAATGCCCTGTAATAGAAAATTAATAAATTACTATCAAGTTATTTAGACATCTTTTGAATAAAAAAGTTCCAATAATAAAACCCCACTTGCGTGGGGAATTTATCATTTAAGAATGTTCCTATAAAAATAATCACTGTCCAATTTATATTTTTCTTTACGTATTCTTCTTCTTTTTTTCCTATTAATATTTGATGAAATTACAAACACCATATAGCCTATAGCTAATATAACTACAATAATAAATGCGGTCTTTAAACTGCTGAAGAAATTTCCAGTCTTAATAACTGCAGCGGCAATCATGCTTTCATCCACATTTTGAGCAGCTACTAAATTTGTCTGACCCCAAAGTATCCCATTATAATAAATACTAATATTTCCTATTATATCTCCTGCTATAACAGGAGCTGTCACTTCCTCTGATATATCCACTTTGGTTTCAATAAGTGCTTCATCATAATCTGAAGGAACGGTTTTTATTATATCCTGGCTTACAGCAGCTTCCAAAGCATCGGTTTCTCCGCCCTTTATTGCTGTGTCCCCTTTGATTTCACCTTTTTTAACAAGGGTAATGTTTTTATAATCATTAAGTCCATGGTCCAAAAGCTTGATAGAATCCAAATATAAATTATTGGGATCTGATTTCAATACAACAGATATTACTTCACGTCCGTCTTTTTTTGCCGATGCAATCAGGCAGCTTCCCGCAGCCACAGTATAGCCTGTTTTTACGCCTGTGGCATATTCATATTTTGGAGCAATATAATTCCCATTATATAAAAGTGTCTTTTTCGTGTCCCATAGCAGCCTATTCCCTATTCTGAAATACCTGTCATCCTGAATACCTGTTGCAGGAATATGATAAACATCCGAAGTACTTACTATTTCCCTGAATTTTTGATTTTTCATTGCATATCTGGCTATCATCGCCAAATCATACGCTGTTGTGACGTGCTTTTCATTTGGCAATCCATTTGGATTAACAAAATTAGTATTCATTGCGCCGAGTTGTATTGCTTTTTCATTCATCAATGCCGCAAATTTTTCTACATCCCCTGAAATGTGCTTTGCCAATGCAACTGCCGCATCATTTGCAGATTCTAATAATAAAGCATACAGCAATTGTTCTACGGTAATTTGTTCCCCTTCAAGCAGATAGATTCTGCTTCCTTCAGTGAAAGGCGTTTCTGCATCAATTGTTACTATTTCATTTAGCTCACAGTTTTCCAAAGCCAAAATAGCTGTCATTACTTTTGTTGTACTTGCAGGATACATCTGCCTGTGCATATCCTTATCGTACAACACTTCACCAGTGGCTCCATCTATCAAAACAGCTGTTTCTCCCACCAGGTCAATGCTGACATCTCCATAAACATAAGTTGCCGAAAACAAAACCATTACAGCAGATAGTACTATAAAAACAATTTTTTTCATGCCATCACCTTTTGTCAATTATTGTCGTATCTAGTAGTCAGTATATCACAGGGCTGTTTTGGAGTCAAAACGCTTTTTATTCAATATATTATATTATTTTCTGTTATTAAGTTTTTATCACCATCAGTATTTACATGTATTTCCTCCTTTTACTAAGTTCGACTTGCCTGTTTATAAAATTATTTATATAATTATATGTACCAATCAGGAAATTTCAGATCTTTCCTAAAAACTTAAACTTAAGGAAACTTTTGCATTGCTTGCAAAAGTTAATTAATTATTCATTGTTCATTATTAATTATTAATT
>JAAYPU010000425.1 GCA_012519645.1 Clostridiales bacterium
CGAATCTCTGTACCCCGACTGCAGAATGGCGTGGACTTGGTAACACACTTCCCTCATAAGGAAGGATATGTCGGTTCAAATCCGACTTCTGCAACTGTGTGCGTAGCTCAATTGGTAGAGCGGTGGCGTGTGGTGCCATTGGTTGTGGGTTCGACTCCCATCGTACACCTTAAGGGTTTAGTAGTATAGGAAAGAGGTTTAGATGAAGAATATCATTGAATGGTTATATCTTCGTCAAACTAATAACTTAGCTTACTATGATAGATTAACTCAATTATTAAACAGAAATTGGTGGGAATTATATGCAAAGAAGCGACTAGATGACAAACCTTTATATCTATCATAGACTTAGATGACCTAAAGAAAATCAATGATACTGAAGGTCATTCAAGCGGAGATGCTCTTTTAATTGACTTTTCAAAAAAGTTAAAAGAATATTTCTATAAAGATAAGTTATGTCGTTTAGGCGGAGACGAGTTTTTAATTATTTCAGAACAAGAGCCAATAGAAACTCTATTTAATTTGAAAGAAAAAGAAAAATTTAATTTTAGTTTTGGAATATGTATTAAACCTGCGGCAATGAACTTATCAGATGCATTAAAGCACGCAGATAGACATATGTATTGTATGAAAAGTTGGAGAAAAAAAATAAATAAATAAATATAGGCTCACACAGCAATTTATTTTGGATATGACTTTTAATCATAATGACCAGAATTGAGCCTAGTATATTGGGGTATCGCCAAATGGTAAAGGCACAGCGCTTTGACCGCTGCATGTGTTGGTTCGAATCCAACTACCCCAGTTTAGACGCATTCTGCAATTTTCAAATGGTTAAAAGAAAACTCTGCAAAAGTTGACTGAATTGGTTCAAATCCAAATTGCGTCTAGTTTATTGGGGATTAGGTTAATGGTAGACCACGTGACTCTGACTCACGCCGTGGGAGTTCAACTCTCTCATCCCCAGTTAGTTCATTGGTCGGAAATCAATGAGCGATTGAAAAAGGAATAATCAATGAAAGTAAGGATGTCGCTTGGATAAAGCAGCGCTATCATTCAAAGAGTATCTTGCAAGATTTTGGGTATATGACCACACTTACTGAGATTATTCCATATATCCCTCTGGTATAATGGAGAGAACGCGATGCTACGGACATCGAGATAGGGGTTCGATTCCCTTGAGGGATATTTATATACGCCAGTAGCTCAGTGGAATTAGAGCATGCGCCTTCTAAGCGCAGGGTCGGGGGTTCGAATCCCTTCTGGCGTACTTAGAAAATTTTTGACTTTTCAAAAAAAATATGATATAATTATTATAGATGAACAGGAAAGGAATAGAAAAAATGGCAAAAGGTTGGAAAACAGTATATACAAATACAAGCACAGGAAACAAGTTAGATTTTAAGGCTTTTGACAAAGCTATAAGAAATACTCAGCCTCTTTCAATCTATGAATTGAAGAAACAGGGTATTGAATTATATGAAAAGAAAATTGCTGAGGAAGATAAGTTAATTGCGGCAGTTGAAGCTGGTCGTGCAACTAAACCTGAGCAGATTGAGCGAGTTAAGTCTATTAAGGAGGCTCGTGAAAAGGCGAAAGCTAAAACTGAAAAGAAGGAGAAAGTCGCTACTTCAGTAGCTGACTAATGGTATCAAAATGGCATCTGTAGTATCGAATTTTAATATTAAGCAGGTTACAAATCATGATGACTTGCC
Source organism: Clostridiales bacterium (assembly GCA_012519645.1). Taxonomy (GTDB): domain Bacteria; phylum Bacillota; class Clostridia; order Peptostreptococcales; family JAAYPU01; genus JAAYPU01. The sequence continues at coordinate 1,716 of JAAYPU010000425.1, forward strand.
TTATGTTGGTACTTATTCAGTAGATGTTCCTTATGCTATACCAGATGGTAACGGTAATTTTATTATTGAAACAAAACCAACAGATGTAAGATACTTGGTTGCTACAAATGACAATAATCAAAGAATTGTTAAGTTAGGATATTGTTGTGAACCAAAAGGTATAGACTATCCAATTTATTTAACCATCAAAGGACAAGGAACTCTACCTTTCAAAGTTGGTCGAGATGGAATGTATGAAATGCAACCTGAGGATTGGAAAAATGTAAACATTCAAGACCCTGTGGATAAGACAACAGACATTATAGTAACTGAAGTACAAGTTCCTGAAGGAATTGAATTTACTTTAGATTATGTTCTAACAATTAACTAATATATAAGACGCGCACAGCAATATTTTTCATTTTAACAAGCAAATGGTTGAAAAAGAACGCGTCTAGGGAATTGAATATGATTACAATAAAAAAATAAAGACAAGTCAACTGCAAACCTTTTTTAATTCTGATAATATAAAGATTTAAAGAAGAAATTTTCTCAAATTGAGGAAAAATATGATGTTGGTAAGTACATATTTACAAACAACAGAGGTTCTCTTCTGCCCATGAACAGAGAGCGTAGACGCAGTATAGTCTTAATAGATTTCTGTAACTGTCAACGAGAGTAAAAGCAAATCTAGCTTGTCTTGAATTTATCAATCCCTTTCCTATATATGTATTAAAGGGCATACTGCAAATTTTGTTTAATAAAACTCTAATAGGTTGAATTTACAAAAAGTAGTGAAGGTTGGTTTACCTTTATAATAATGAAAATTCTGATATCGAGTTTTGGTGGTTTAATTGAGATAGGCTTTATGATTTAGCCCTTTGTAAATAGAAATCAAGAAGAAATCTTAATTTAACTGGGCTTTGCCCGCCAAGACTCGGTTTTTTATTTGTGGATGTAGCCAAGTGGTTAAGGCAGCGGACTGCAACTCCGCGACCGAGGGTTCAACTCCCTCCATCCACTTTCTGAAAATTAACATAAAAAAAAATGGGGTAGTGTTTAAAACACTACCCCAATCTTTGTTTCATAACCTCTGCAAGTCTTGCAGTATCGGTCATTAAGACTACTTCAAGAGCTGCCATAGCAGGCTCGACTGTAGAATGCATA
>JAAYPU010000426.1 GCA_012519645.1 Clostridiales bacterium
TCTTCAGATAAGTGTTTAAAGGTATCTATTGGGCAGAAATCAATGACCTCAGTTTTGCCGCAGCTCTTGCAGATTATGTGATGGTGGTGGCTGGCCTCTCTGCATGCCAATTTATATAATGCAACACCGTTTTCTGTTACAAAACGATATAATAAATTTAATTTCTCAAATATTTCAAGGTTTCTATATATTGTAGTTATGTTTGTCTTTTTATTCCATTCTTTAGCTTCGCTTAAAAGCTGTTCCACTGAAACAAGGTTATTCGAATTATCGGAAAGCACCTGCATAATCGCTTTTCGTTGTTCCGTAATTTTATAACCATTGGATCTAAGTGCATCCATTAAATAATTTAAATCCATAATACCACCAACTCAACTGAAAACTGATAACTGACAACTGAAAGATAATGAAGAAATTTGTTTTAACAACAAATTTCAACTTCCAATCTTAAATCAATATAACAATAGTTAAACGATAACAAACAATAGTATAGCTGGATTTAGGCACTTGCCTCGGATTTTGAACTATGAGCTAAAGACCAATGACCTGACACCTGAGACCTGAGACCTGAGACCATAAACCACTAATCACTTTTTTTTATAATATCAAAAGTAAATAAAATCATCAAATGTATAATTTAAAAAAGAACACTTGGATAACACGGGTATAGTGTGGTAAAATGATGGCAAAGCTAAATGCAAATAATTTGCATTAAGGAGTGAGCGAAATTTATGCGATTTATTAAATATGCCGGATGTTTTTTCTTGATAATGATGGCAATAAATTTAAATGGATGTCAGGTGCCGCAAAAAGAAAATCTACCGGCAGATTTTTTAGATAAGGATAAAAAAACTGTGGCAGTATCCATTGTTCCTCAGGCAACTTTCGTTAAAGCTGTGGCAGGAGATACCGTAAATGTGGTTACAATGATCCCGCCCGGACATAGCCCCGCAAACTATGAACCGACACCGGACCAGATGATGCTATTGAGTGAGGCTGAATTATACTTTTCCATAGGTGTTCCTACTGAGCAGGCAAATATTTTAAATAAGGCTAAAGCTTTAAACAAAAAAATAAAGGTAGTTTCGTTAAATGATGAAGTAGAAAAGGTATATCCTTATCTGATGCTCAATGAAGAAGGACAGGAATTAAAAGACCCTCATATCTGGTTATCACCTAAACGAGTAAAAATAATGATAAATGTTTTAAAGGATAGTTTAGCTGAAATGATTCCCGAAAATGCAGGTATATATGAAGAAAATGCAAAAAAGTATGTTGATGAGTTAGATGCGGCAGATGCAAAAATCAGAGAAACTTTGAGTCATTCTAAGCAAAAATCATTTGTAATATATCATCCGTCATTAGGGTATTTTGCTGACGAATATGGATTGAGCATGTTAGCTATAGAAGAGGAAGGAAAAGAAGCTACTGTAAAAAAATTACAGCAGGTAGTGGACTATATGAAAAAAGAAAAAATCAAAGTGATTTTTTATCAGGAAGAGTTTGACAGCAATCAGGCAGAGTCTATTGCCGAAGAAGTAGGCGGTATTACACTGAAGGTAAATCCGCTTGCCTCGGATTACATAGAAAATCTCATTGAAATGGCGAATATATTTGCCGAAATATGAAAAAGGAGTGCCATGTATGTATGATATTGAAATCAATCAAATGAGTGCCTTCTATGGTACTGTTTGTGCATTGGAAAATATCGATTTAAACATAAGAAGCAAGGAGTTTTTAGGAATTGTGGGACCTAACGGAGGCGGCAAAACTACCCTGCTCAAGGTGATAATGGGATTTATCAAGCCCTTAAAAGGCACTGTCATAATCAATGATAAAAAGATAATAGGCTATGTTCCCCAGCATACTACTTTTCAGCGCAGCTTTCCTATTAATGTTATGGATGTGGTTCTGATGGGAAGACCAAATAAAGGAGCATGGTTTCAAAGACCTTCTCATTCCGAAGTGGAATATGCAAAAAAAATACTGGAAAAGCTGGGACTTTTAGATTTGAAATACAGGCAGATCGGCGAACTGTCAGGAGGTCAGCTGCAGAAAGTTCTTATTGCAAGGGCTTTGATGATGGATTCAGATATACTTATTCTGGATGAACCTAATGCACATTTGGATACGGAAACCAGAAAGGATATTATTGAAATACTTAAAGAGTTGAAAGACCATAAAACCATATTAATGGTGACCCATAGTATAGAGGATATATTTGAATATATTGACAGCTTAGCTGTTGTAAACCAAAGAGTGGAGCGTTACAGCAAGGAAGAAATGATGGACAAAAAAATTACTCAAAGCGGCTATATATATACCGGAAATCCCTTTATTGATTTCCAAAGTCATGGGAGGCAATGATAGTGCAGGAACTTTTTCAGTATTCTTTTATAAAACATGCTGTTGCGGCAGCTATATTGTCAAGCATTGTTTGCGGATTGATTGGAACCATAATAGTAGAAAAACGATTGGTGAGTATGAGCGGCGGAATAGCCCATACTGCTTTCGGAGGTATTGGATTAGGGTACCTGTTAGGTATAGAACCTATATTTGGAGGCTTAATTTTTTCCATACTCGCTTCATTAGGTATTGCATCCATAAAAAGAAAAACAAACACTAACGCCGACGCTTTAGTGGGGATCTTTTGGGCATTTGGAATGGGGTTAGGTATTTTATTCATTGCATTGACCCCCGGATATGCACCGGATATGACCTCGTATTTATTTGGTAATATATTAACAGTTTCCCGGGATTATATAAGTATAATGATAATACTCACTTCAATAATAGTTTTATTAATTATAGGTCCATTTCACTATTGGCGTATGTATCTTTTTGATGAGGAATTTGCTTTCGTTAAAGGATTGCCTGTTGTGAAGATGGAATACATATTATTCATATTAATTTCTCTAAGCATTGTTATACTCATCAAAGTGGTGGGAATTATACTTGCTATTGCATTGTTGACCATACCCCCGGCGATTTCAAAGATATTTATTCGCAATTATATGGGCATAATGATACTTTCAGCTATTATCGGGATTGTATTGAGTATGGCGGGGCTGTATTTATCCTATTTATATGATATTCCTTCAGGTTCTTCCATCATATTAGTGTCGGCAATAAGCTATATAGTGATAGTAGCAGGCAGAAAACTTGTTAGAATTAAGAACTAAGAACTAAGAACTAAGAGATAAGGGGGATTTTGTGTTTTATAAAACACAAAATCTTCTTTTTTAACTGAAAACTGAAAACTGACAACTGAAAGATAAGGATGAAATTTTGCTGAAAGCAAAATTTCTTCATTAAGTCGTAAATTTTAAATTATTAATACTTACATTGTGCGAAGCACATATTTACATTGCTCCTCAGGCGCATATTCACATTGTTCCGAAGGAACATGTTTAAGCAAATCTGAAATATATCACATATATAGGAAAGATTATATCAGTCAATGCGAGGACAAAAACCATAAAGCCTCCCAGCTTATTATCGTTTTTCCAAGTCCAATAGCCGTAGCTTACAGTATAAATGAAAACAATTATCAGGATGGCAAATATCATTATATTTAA
>JAAYPU010000005.1 GCA_012519645.1 Clostridiales bacterium
CGTCATCTGCAATAAATGCAAAATTTAGTATTCCTTTCACTACTAGTATTGCTGCAAAATACGGAACGGTAGGATTGGAGCATTTTACTTCAGAATTTTTTGAAAACAAAGACATTATATCCTTAGCAAGCAAAATATCCTTTGAAGTAAACCATGAATGCAAAAAAACAGAAGCTTTGCATGGCAGAATGACACTTGTTGCCAATGGCAAAGAATATTACCATGAAGTTAAAAATCCAAAAGGGAGCATTGAGAATCCCATGACAAATGAAGAATTCAAACAAAAATTTATAAGCTGTGCGAAATATGCAAGAAAGCCTTACTCTCCAATGGAAGCCGAGAGTATTTATAATAAACTTATGAAAACAGAAGAAATAAATGACTTGAAGGAGGTTATAAAATTATTGTAGTTTAGCAAAGCTTTGAAAGGAAGGGTTTTATGAGTAAAGATATTGTCATCTATGGGGTTGGAGATGTAGGCCCTTGCAGGGATAATTTAGATTCAATTTTTGATCATGTAAGACATGTTATAAAAGAAGGAGATATTTCTTTTTGCCAGTTAGAGCCGGTCTTAACAGATAGAGGCACACCGCTGCCGCAAGCCAGGCTTACATGCAGTTCATCGCCCGAAGCGGCGCAAGCTCTTAAAAATGCTGGTTTCAACGTGGTTTCCTTTGCCACGAACCATTGTATGGATTGGGGCAGAGAAGGATTTTATGACACTTTAGATGCTTTAAAGTCTGCGGGATTAAACCAAGTGGGAGCAGGCAGGAACCTTGATGAAGCAAGGAAGCCTGTAATCATGGATGTAAATGGTACACGCATTGCATTTCTGGCATATTGCTCTATATTACCGCAGGATTATTGGGCAACTGAAAGACGACAAGGATGTGCACCATTAAGAGCTTATACAGTATATGAACAAATTGAGCATGACCAACCCGGAACACCCTGCAGGATCCATAGTTATCCTCACCGCGAGGATATGAAGAATATGCTTGAAGACATAAAAAAAGCGAAGGAAAATGCAGATATCGTTGTTTTATCTGTTCATTGGGGGATTCATTTTAAAGAAGCGGAAATAGCAGAATATCAGAGAGATTATGCTTACGCTGCAATAGATAATGGTGTTGATTTAATATTAGGACATCATGCCCATATTCTAAAGCCGATAGAAGTATATAAAGGTAAAGCTATTTTCTATAGCTTAGGCAATTTTGCTATGGAAGAAATAGGAAATATGAAAAGAGACTTGGCAGTTTATGGAGGTGACCATGCATCTTCAAAGTCCTTTAAAGAAATGAAAAATATTGCACCGAAATGGAAAGATTCTAATCGAAGCTTTCCGCCGGATTCTTATAAATCTATGATAGCAAAATGTACTATTAGTGAAAATAAAATAAAAACAGTATCCTATCTGCCTGTAGATATTCCTGAGGATTGTGCTGCAGTAGTTTTAGACAAAAATGATATAAAATTCAAAGAAGTAAACGATTATGTAGAACACATTACCCGCACTGAAAAGATGGATACGATATTTGAGGTCAAAGGAAACGAAGTGTTTATTAAATTGGACTAATACATCGTAATATAAAAATGTGACTTCGACGGCGAATGACAAAAGCTTCTTATTATAATCAAAGATATAATATATTTACATTAATCTAAAGAATAGGGGGAAAACAATGCGTAAATATATCATTAAAAGATTACTATGGATGATACCCGTTATCTTGGGCGTAACATTTTTAGTTTTCTCGATCCTTTATTTCACACCAGGAGACCCAGCAGCAATTAAATTAGGTGCCGATGCAACACCTGAGAAAATTCAGGAATTACGCGAAGAATGGGGATTAAATGACTCATTTGTAGTAAGATTCGGAAAGTATTGTTATAATGCGTTTCTTAAATTTGATTTAGGCAAGTCTTATTTCAACAATAGAAGCATTTCTCAAGAAATAGCATCCAGATATCCGAATACCTTGATTGTTGCATTCTTGAGTGTATTTCTTGCCTTGCTCATCGGTATGCCTTTTGGCATCATGTCGGCTGTTAACCAGTATACCTGGAAGGATAATGTATCCATGCTTTTTGCTTTGCTTGGAGTATCGATGCCAAGCTTTTGGGTTGGCTTAATGCTCTCGCTGTTATTTGCATTGAAGCTTGGCTGGCTGCCGGCAACAGGATTTGCAGGACCAAGCTACTGGGTATTGCCATGCGTTTCAATTGCGCTTGCAGGAGCAGGAAATATTGCACGGCAAACACGTTCCAGTATGTTAGAGGTTATCAGGCAGGATTATATAACCACAGCACGTGCAAAAGGCCAGACTGAGGGTAAAGTAATATATTATCACGCCCTTAAAAATGCTTTGATTCCTGTTATCACTACGGCAGGTTCTCTTTTGGGCATTCAATTAGGTGGTGCTGTTATAGCAGAAGCGGTTTTTGCTGTACCGGGAATTGGAACATATATGGTATCAGCTATAAAGTCCAGGGATTATATTGCAGTACAAGGCAGTGTTTTGGTAATTGCCATTACTTTCAGTTTGTTAATGCTTGCAGTAGATATATTGTATGCCTATATTGACCCTAGAATAAAAAGTAAATATCAATCAAAGAAAAAAGAAAAGCATAAAGTCAACGTAGTAGGGAAGGAGGCATAGGTCATGGCAAGTACAACTGTTGCTGAAAATGCAAGAATAAATAAATCAAGTCAAAAACAGAGCTTTTTTCTGATTACTCTAAAAAGGCTTAAAAAGAATAAATTAGCTATGGTTGGATTATTCTTTATGATTTTTATGATTCTGGTGTCAGTATTTGCTCCTTTCATTGCACCTTATTCTTATGAAGAGCAGAATTTAAGCATCACATTCCAGACACCGAATAAAGAGCATCTTATGGGTACTGACAATCTGGGACGAGATATTTTGAGCAGAATCATATATGGAGGACGAATGTCCTTGAGAATAGGTATAATTGCCGTAGCAATTGCGTCTGCTATGGGAATATTTTTCGGTTCTATTGCAGGTTATTACGGAGGGAAGACAGACAATATCATTATGCGTGTGTTGGATATCTTTCAAGCGGTTCCTCCTTTACTAATGGCCATTGCCATAGCCGCGGCTTTGGGACCTGGTATTATGAATGCTATGATAGCCATAGGTATTTCAACAACACCTGCTTTTGCTCGTATAACAAGAGCATCCTTCCTGAATGTATGCGGTATGGAATATATCGAAGCTGCTAAGGCTATCAATGCTACAGACAGAAGAATAATAATAAAACATGTTTTGCCCAATGCTATGTCCCCGATATTGGTTGAAATGACTATGGGTGTTGCAAAGGCAATATTGATAGCTGCATCTTTAAGCTTTATCGGACTTGGAGCTCAGCCTCCGCTTCCGGAATGGGGAGCAATGTTGTCCGGCGGCAGAAATTATATAAGAGACTACTGGCATATCGTTTTATTCCCAGGCGTAACTATTATGCTGACGGTACTTTCACTGAATATGTTAGGTGATGGATTAAGAGATGCGTTAGATCCACGCCTTAAGAACTAGGGGGTGGCATAAATGCAATCAAATGAAAAAGAAGTATTATTATCTGTTAAAGATTTAAAGGTTATATATACAACAGATGGTTGTATGGTGCATGCCGTTAACAACGTATCGTTTGACTTAAATAAAGGGGAAACACTCGGGTTGGTAGGAGAGACAGGCGCAGGTAAAACTACCATAGCTAAAACTATACTGAGAATTTTACCGGATCCTCCTGCTAAGGTCCTAAATGGTCAAGTATATTTTGAAGGTGAAAATATACTTCAAATACCTGAAGCTAAGATGAGAAAAATTCGTGGAAATAAGATTTCTATGATTTTCCAAGATCCTATGACCGCGTTGAATCCAATTTTCGTTGTAGGAGACCAAATTGCAGAAGTTATTTTATTACATGAAAATATTTCAAGAAAAGAAGCAGAAATAAAAACAATGCAAATTTTAGAAATGGTAGGTATCCCGGGAGAAAGATATGGAGAATATCCTCATCAGTTTTCCGGAGGTATGAAACAGCGTGTTATTATCGCTATGGCGCTAGCCTGTAATCCCTCATTGCTTTTGGCGGATGAACCTACAACAGCATTGGACGTGACCATACAGGCACAGGTATTGGAGCTTATGGCTGAACTGAAAGAAAAACTCAATATGGCCATGATCATGATCACTCATGATTTAGGCGTAGTAGCTGATATTTGTGATAAGGTGGCTGTAGTATATGCTGGAGAAATAGTTGAAGTGGGTACCAAAGAAGATATATTTGACAGAACTAAACACCCATATACTGTAGGACTATTTGGTTCATTGCCATCCTTAAATATGACTGAGAAAAGATTAAAACCTATAAATGGTATGATGCCGGATCCTATGGACCTTCCGCAAGGCTGCAATTTCAGCCCCAGATGTCCGTATGCCATAGATGCATGCAGAGAAAAGGATATTGAATTTACAGAAGTATCGCCAGGACATTTTGTGAGATGCATTAGGGCAGAGGAGGTGAAGTAGATGTCTACAATACTGGAAGTGCAAAATTTAAAAAAATACTTTAAAACACCGAGAGGTACGCTTCATGCTGTTGATGATGTCAGCTTTAAAATAGAGAAAGGTACGACTTTAGGGGTAGTAGGTGAATCCGGATGCGGTAAATCGACTTTAGGGCGTACTATATTGCAGCTATTAGATAGTACAGACGGTAAAATTATTTTTGAGGGAGAAGACGTTACTCATGCTGACAGAAAAACCCTTTCAAGATTAAGAAGACATATGCAGATTATCTTTCAGGACCCGTTTTCTTCATTAAATCCGCGTATGACAGTCAGTGAGACAATAATGGAACCCCTTATTATTCAAAAAATAATGTGCAAAAAAGATATGCTCAAAGAAACGGAAAGGCTTATGGATACAGTTGGCTTGGCAAGAAGACTTACCAATTCCTACCCCCATGAGTTAGACGGAGGCAGAAGGCAAAGAATCGGGATCGCAAGAGCACTTGCTTTAAATCCTAAGTTTATCGTATGCGATGAGCCTGTATCTGCATTGGACGTATCTATTCAGGCACAGGTTTTAAATCTGATGCAGGATTTAAAAAATGACAGAAAACTAACTTATATTTTCATTACTCATGATTTATCGGTAGTTAAATATATATCTGATGAAATATGTGTTATGTATTTAGGCCAAGTTGTGGAGAAATGTAAGGCAGATGAGCTTTTTGAAAAACCGCTTCATCCTTATACAAAAGCCTTGTTATCAGCTATCCCTATACCCGATATTCATGCAAAGAAGGAGAGAATCATTCTTCAAGGAGAAATTACATCTCCTATTAATCCAAAACCGGGATGCAGATTTGCTGCCCGATGCATTTATGCAAATGAAGAATGTTCCCAGCCTCAAAAATTAGAGGATGTTTCTAATGAGCATTATGTTTCATGCCATCGAGTGTATGAAATTAATGAAAATATTTTAAATTCCAAGGAGGAAAGTGTATGAAAAGAAGAATTTCTTTATTGTTAGCTATGGTATTAATCATAGCGTTGGCTTTAAGCGGATGCGGCGGCGGCGGAACTGACACGCCAAGTGGCGGAGATGCACCTGCTCAAGTAAAAGACACATTGGTAATACAACAAAGTGCTGACCCGGGGGATTTAAATCCATTCAACTCAAGTTTGGCAGATTGCCAACGTATCAAAAATAATGTATATGAACCGCTTATTGTAGTAGGCTATGACATGAAAATATCACCTGTACTGGCTGAAAGCTACAAGCAACTGGATGATTTGCATTGGGAATTTAAACTACGTAAAGGAGTTAAGTTCCATGATGGAGCAGATTTCACTGCTAAAGATGTTTTATTTACTTTGCAAGAAGCAGCTAAGGTAAAAACTTCTGCAAAATATGTTGAAAATATAGATATAGAAAAATGTGAAATCGTTGATGATTATACCTTTAAATTCACTTTAAAGAAAAACGATGCTTTCTTCTTAACAGGATTGTCATATGTTTTAATGGTTGACACAGACACATTTGCAGCAGACCCTGACAAATTTGTAAACAAACCAATCGGAACCGGCCCTTATGCATTTGTTGACTGGCAATTAGGCGACAAGGTTACATTGAAAGCTTTTGATGGTCATTGGAGTGGAAAGACACCTCAGATCAAAACTGTAGTATTCAGAACTATCACAGAACCGGCACAAAGAACTATAGAGCTTGAAACCGGAGCTGTTGACTTCCTGACTCAGGTACCGCAAAATGATTTTACAAGATTAGAATCCGATAGCAGATTTGAAGTACTTGGTCAAATTGGTAACCAAACTGAAATGGTTTACTTCAACAACAGTAAATTCTCTGCTATGAGCAATAAAGCATTAAGACATGCTGTTGCTTATGCAATTAATACACCGGATATCGCTAAAGTAGCATTTGGTGGTTTTGCTGAGCCTTCATTCTCATTCTATACAAAAAGCTTTGTAAACCATAATCCAAAATATGATAAAGGTATATTCTATCCGCAAGATATAGAAAAAGCTAAGCAATTAATGGCTCAGGCCGGACAAAAAGAAGGCTTAAAACTTAAGATGTTTATATCTGAAAAGCCTGAACAAGTTGCTACAGCAGAAATTATTCAAAATCAATTGGCGAAGATTGGCATTCAAATGGAAATAGTATCACTGGAAGCAGCAGTATTTAACCAAACAATTGAAAAACCAGAATCCGGTTGGGACATTGCTTATGGTTATAACAGAGCACCAAGCAGCCACTTTATAGATATGTTGAATGCTTATTATAATTCTTCAGGACTTAACCGTTCACACTGGAAAAACGATGAATTTGACCAACTTATTCTAGAAGGAACTGTTACTACTGAGGCAAAGAGAGCCGGAGAAATAGCTGACAGAGTTATAGAAATCATGTCTGAAGAGCTTCCAAGCTATCCATTGGTTCAGCTTAAAGACCTTTATGCATGGAATAAAGATTTGAAAGGCTTCAAAGTATACGGACAATACAGCGTATATGTAGCAGACCTTACTTGGGAATAAAAAGTAATTGATAAAAAAGAACCTGAAAACAGTATGTTTTCAGGTCTTTTTTTTCCCTTCAGCTTCCGCGTAGCTATGAATAGAAAGCATTTCAAATCATTCAAAAATAAGCTAAATTAATTTTATATTATCCAAACTCTATTTCAAAAAAATATACAACGAAAATACAAAATAATGTATTTACATGAATACCTATTTTTTATATAATCATAAGAGTTAAGCTTTCAAAAAATATATCTAAGGGGAGCGTGTAATTAATATGTCAGATAAATTAAATAACGTACAAAATGTTAGTGTCAGTGCTTCTTTAGTTACTGCAAATCCATCGGCAATAGGTCTTTTTGGACTAGCTATGGTTACTCTGGTCGCATCTTCTCAAAAGCTTGGATGGACAGAAGGAACTGCTCTTATTATACCATGGGCGTTGTTTTTAGGTGCGGCGGCACAGCTATATGCCTGCTTAAATGATGCTAAGCTGAATAATGTTTTTGGAGCGACTGCTTTTGGAGGTTATGCTCTATTTTGGTTCGGCGTAGGAATGACTTGGATGATCCAGAATGGTGTCTTTGGTGAAAAAATGATGCAAAGTGCTGATGTTAAGCAGCTTGGATTTGCATTTATCGGTTATTTGATATTCACTCTTTATATGACTATTGCTTCAATGGAAACCAATAAGGTATTATTTATTATTTTTGTACTCATCGATTTGCTTTTCATTGGACTTGCATTTAGTGTTTTTGGCATAGCACCGCATTTCTTCCATATGCTTGCAGCAGTATCAGAATTGCTTATAGCACTTTTCTCCTTCTATGGCTCAGCAGCTTCTGTACTGAATGCTCATTTTGGGAAAACATTTCTGCCGGTAGGCAACCCATTTGGTATTTTTAAAAACTAAGAACTAAAAACTAAGAATTAATATAGAGATTAGAGGTTGGAGGTTAGGGGTTAGGGGTTAGGGTTAACTGATAACTGAAAACTGAAAACTGACAGTTAAGGAAAAAATTTTGCTTTCAGCAAAATTTTTTCGTTTTTATTTACTAAGATGAGTATTGTATAGCTGAGTGACATTGGAGTATTTGATTTGAAAAATTTAGATGTAAGATAAGTGAAAAACCGTGTTTCTAACAGGATGTCAGATAAGCTCGCTTAAGGCACGGATGCCGATTAAGAGCGTTAGGTTTTTCATGAGAGATTGTATCAAATTATTCTCAAATACGAATTTGGCACGCAATATATGATACGAATCCATCTTGACAGTTTAAAAACCATTTGTTAAGGTATAAATATAATAGAGCATCATACGACTGGCGGATAGGTGGAAAAAACCACATGAAGTATGATGAATATGGAAGCCGACCGCCTGGGCATATTAAGTCCGGGTGGTTTTTTTATTATAGATGAGCCATAAATTACCGGAAAAAACAGGAGGTAATTGAAATGAAAAAAGAATGGAGAAATTTCAAACAAGGTTTATGGATGAGTGAGATCAATGTTAGAGATTTTATTCAGCTTAATTATTCCCCATATAATGGTGACGAGAGCTTTTTAAAGGGTCCTACCGCAAGGACAATGAAAGTTTTGGAGAAATTCAATAAATTGCATAAAGAAGAACTGAAAAAAGGTGTATTGGATATCGATACCCATACTATTTCAGGTATCAATAATTTTGAAGCCGGATATATAGATAAGGCAAATGAAGTGATACTGGGGCTTCAAACGGATGCGCCGCTAAAACGGATGATTAATCCTTACGGAGGCATCCGCATGGCTGCAAGCGCATTGAAGGAGTATGGTTATGATATACCTGATAATCTTGAAAGGATATTTACAGAATTCAGAAAGACGCATAACCAAGGCGTTTTTGATGCCTATACCGAAGAAATGAAAACAGCTAGGAGCGTAGGATTATTGACAGGCTTACCGGACGCCTATGGAAGAGGACGAATTATCGGCGATTATCGAAGGATACCCTTGTATGGTATAGATTATCTTATTGAACAAAAGAATAAAGATTTATTAGTTAACTCTGCTTGTTATATGAATGAAGTAAAGATACGTGAGAGAGAAGAAATATCAGAACAAATCCGTGCTCTTAAAAAAATGAAAGAAATGGCAGCAAAGTATGGTTTTGATATTTCACAGCCTGCTTCTACTGCAAAGGATGCAGTTCAGTTTTTATACTTTGGATATCTGGCTGCAGTAAAAGAAAACAACGGTGCGGCTATGTCCTTAGGAAGAACCAGTACCTTTTTAGATATTTATTTAGAAAGGGATTTGAATGAAGGGGTGCTTACAGAGGAAGAGGCACAGGAAATAATTGACCAATTTGTAATAAAACTTAGAATGGTAAGGCATTTGAGGACACATGAATACAATGAATTATTTGCCGGTGATCCCAATTGGGTTACGGAGGCTATTGGCGGCATGGGTGAGGACGGCAGAACTTTGGTTTCAAAGACATCTTATCGCTTTATTCACACGCTTACTAATTTATCAGCTGCGCCTGAACCAAATATTACTGTCCTGTGGTCGAAAGACCTTCCAGAATTTTTTAAGAAATACTGCATGAAGATGTCAATAAAGACGTCATCTATTCAATATGAAAATGATGATATTATGAGACCATTGTATGGTGATGATTACAGTATTGCGTGCTGTATTTCCGCTATGCGTACAGGAAAAGAAATGCAGCTTTTCGGAGCGAGATGCAATTTAGCTAAATCTCTTTTATATGCTATCAACGGAGGCGTGGATGAAATAAAGGGAATTAAAGTATTGGAAGGTATCAATAAGATAGAGGATGATATATTGGATTATGATAAAGTAAAAAGCAGCTTTGAAAATGTACTCTCTAAAGTTGCTGCGCTGTATGTCAATACCATGAATATTATTCATTTCATGCATGATAAATATGCTTATGAGGCAGGCCAGATGGCGTTGCATGACAGCCATGTGGGGCGTTACATGGCTTTTGGTGTGGCAGGTCTCTCAATAGTAGCTGACTCTCTAAGTGCCATTAAATATGCGAAAGTTCGTCCAATAAGAGAAAATGGAATTGCTGTTGATTTCCAAATAGAAGGAACGTATCCGCAGTATGGTAATGATGATGACAGAGTTGATAATATAGCCGTTGAAATATTGGAAAGATTCATAGAAGAATTAAGAAAGATACCGGCTTATAGAAATGCAAAGCATACTTTGTCCGTTCTTACGATTACATCTAATATTGTATATGGTAAAAAAACAGGTGCAACGCCTGATGGAAGAAAGATCGGAGAACCATTTGCACCTGGTGCCAATCCATTACATGGAAGAGACAAAAACGGCGCCCTTGCTTCCTTAAATTCAGTTGCAAAAATCAAGTATCAAGACATCTGTGAGGATGGTATTTCTAATACATTTACGGTTGTACCTCATGCGGTTGGAAAGCTGGAAAGACATCAGACAGAAAACCTCATTACTATTCTTGATGGCTATTTTGGTCAAGGAGGACATCATTTAAATGTAAATGTTTTAGATAGAGAAATGCTTTTGGATGCGGTAGAAAATCCTGATAAATATCCTTCACTTACCATAAGGGTATCAGGTTATGCAGTAAATTTTAATCGCTTGACACGAGAACAGCAAATGGATGTTATCAACAGATCGTTCCATGAAAAAATCTGATTTAACTAATAACTAAGAACTAA
>JAAYPU010000427.1 GCA_012519645.1 Clostridiales bacterium
AAGCGGCGCAGGGCGAACATGGCGGAACAAAACATGTTCTCCGGTTTGGTCTACTGTGCAGAGTGCGGCGGGACGATGGTACTCCACCCGGCGCATACCATGGACGCGGTGAAAAACAACTTCATGTGCTCCACCTACAAGAAGCGTGGTAAGGAAATGTGCACCGCTCATTACATCCGGGAAATCCAGCTGTCGGCAATCGTTCTGGACGATCTGCGCCGGGTGACCCACTTCGCCAGACAGCAAGAGGCGCTGTTCATCCAGCATATCAATCGTAAGAATAGCGCTGAAACCAGACGAGAGATCGAGCGGCTCCAGAGGGAGCTGGATGCTATGCGCCGGAGGGATACCGAGCTGAGCACACTCTTTAAACGGCTGTATGAGGACAACATACTTGGCAGAGTTACGAATGAGCAGTTCCGGGTATTGTCCGCCGATTACAACAGTGAGCAAAACAACTTGAAGGAGCGAATCCCTCAGACCGTGGAACGGATCGAAAAGCTGCAGGCTTCTATCGCCAATGTCTCACGGTTTGTTGAGAAAGCCAAACGCTATACCGAGATTCCGGAGCTGACCGGCGAACTTCTGAACCTGTTTATTGAACGAATTGAAGTAGGTGAACGTGAAGAACGCTATTCCAGAACGGCAGAGCAGAAGATTATAATTCACTATCGGGACATTGGCGTCCTCGGCGCATTTGCGGAAGAAGCACAGAAAATAGCAGGTTAACGGCAAAGGCAGACAGCAGAATCTGCTGCCTGCCTTTACAAAACCCACGGTTCAGTATGTGTCCCTATGAACACGGGCAAAAACCGTGAGGTTTTTTATATCAATAACATTCTGTCATTAGTAAGTTGTTTTTTTCTTTCCTTTGAATAGTAGGTGAGTAATTCCTCTACAGTAAGTTTTTCACGTTTATCACCTTTAATGTCTAAGATAATTTCGCCTTCATCCATCATAATGGTACGATTGCCAAGAGATAGAGCAGCTTTTATATCATGGGTGATCATCATAGTAGTAATTTTGTTCTCATTTACGATATCCGTAGTTATTTTAAGAATTTTTTGTGCGGCAGCCGGATCAAGTGCTGCTGTATGCTCATCTAAAAGCAATAGCTTGGGTGAAGAAATCGTACACATCAATAGAGTAATTGCCTGTCTTTGACCGCCTGATAAATGACCGACTTTTGTTTTCATTCTATTCTCCAAGCCCAAGTCTAAAGCTGCCAATATTTCTCTGAAATGTGAAGCATCGCTCTTGTTTAAAGCGAAAAAACCTTTCTTAGACTTTCGGGTGTAAGCAAGAGCCAAATTTTCTTCGATAGTCATGGAAGGTGCGGTACCCTTCATCGGATCCTGCATAAGCCTTCCGATATCATAAGCACGTTTATAATCTGGGTCGGCAGTAATATTTTTGTTATCCAGCAGAATAGCACCGTTATCTATAAAAAAAGATCCTGCTATAGCATTGAATAATGTAGATTTGCCGGCTCCGTTCGAACCGATAATAGTAACAAAGTCTCCTTGTTCCAAATGGAGATTTATACAATTTAATGCCTTTTTTTCGTTTACTGTTCCGGGATAAAAAGTTTTAGAAACATTTCTTAAATCCAACATTTGCTTTAAACCATTCAATCTAAATGGTTTCTTGCCTCCCTTCTTACTTTATACTGCTCAATACTAGCTTTTATGGAAGGACCTGATAGAGCAATCATGACGATTACTGCAGATATCAGTTTTAAAGCATAAGATGGGAAGAGATCTACTTTTAATGCAAGCGCAATAATGATCCTGTATATAATGGAACCTGCCGCTGATGAAATCAACCCAATGGTAACTGACCGTTTACCTATAATAGTTTCACCTATTATAACAGATGCGAGGCCTATTACTACCATACCGCTGCCTGCGCTGACATCTGAAAACATTTGGTATTGACAGATTAAAGCACCGGACAATGCAACGCATGCATTGCCCAGTGATAATCCGATGCATTTTGATAGATTTGCGTTGATGGAAGAAGACCTGACCATATCCTCATTATCACCTGTAGCACGAATAGCGAGCCCTGCTTTTGTTTTAAAGAAAACTGCAAGAATAATGATTACAATGATGCATACTAAAAATGCCAGAGATGTCTTTCCATTGACCGAGCCAAAGACTGATTCCATCTTCATAAACAATGTACTGCTTCCTACCAGGGATAGGTTTGATTTTCCGCCCATTATTCCTAAATTTATTGTATATAATCCTGTCATTACCAATATGCCTGACAAGATGGGATGAATGCTCAGCTTCGTCTGCAATAGACCGGTCATACATCCTGCCAATGCACCGGCAATAATTGCAATAAGCAGAGCTAAGAAAGGATGTCCGCTTAAGGTTATCACAGCCGCGCATGCCATTCCAAATGAAAAGCTGCCATCTACGGTTAAGTCAGGTAGATTTAGTATACGAAATGTGATATAAATGCCTAAAGCCAGAATGGCATATAAAAAACCAAGCTGTATGGAACCAATAACCAGTGTCATGTCGTATCTCCTTTCCTGCAATTGTTGTAGGCTCTACTTGCCAATAATAACAAATTCCTTCATTAATTCATCAGAAATGCTCAGACCAAGCTGTTTAGCTGATTTTATATTAATCATTTTAGCATATTCGGCAATTTGTTCAACATGATTGTCTTTGATAGCTTCCCCGTTATAAATGCGAACGATCATTTGAGCTGTTTGCTTTCCTAATTTAATATAGTCAATACCTACGGTTGCTAAACCACCATCTGCAACCATTGAATCAGCACCTACATAAACAGGAATTTTTGCACTCATTGCGACCTGCATATAAGTAGCCATTGCAGATGCTACTGTATTGTCATTTGGTGTAAAGAAGGCATCTACTTTTCCGACCAGAGAGGCAGCAGCTTGCTGCAAATCAGCAGTACCGGTAATAGTAGCTTCTTTGTAAGAAATACCGTTTGCATCGCAATAAGCTTTTGCTCTTTTTATTCCTGTAGCAGAATTAACTTCACTGCTATTATATACAAAGCCAAACACTCGCGCATCAGGAGTCAACTGAGCCGCCAGCTTAAAAATATCCTCAATTGCAATTGAGTTTGAGACACCGGTAATATTTGCTGTTGTTTCCTCAAAGGATGTTACAAGGCCGGCTTCTATCGGATTACTTACGGCTGAGAAAACAATTGGTACCGTACCGGTGGCTGCTTTTGCTTGTTGTGCTGTAGGTGTTGCAATCGGAACAAGCATATCAACACCATCGCTTATCATATCCTGCATGATGGTAGGCAGTAAACTCATATCACCGTTTGCGTTCTTAAAGTCAATTTCGATTTTATCACCAAGTCCAAGGGCATCTAATTCTGAAATTATAGTTTCACGAATTTGATTAAGAGAAGGGTGATCCACATGCTGAATGATACCTATTTTATAGGTTTCATTTTTCGGTGCAGGTGCATTACTGTTATTAGAACAGCCGCTTAATGTACCAAGCACCAGAATAATAACTAATAGTAGGGTCAATAACTTTTTCATAATTCTTTCTCCTTTTTTAATTAATTTATTAGTTTGGTGTTGGCAAAAAGGCCGCAATAAAAAATCTGTCCCTGATAAGGACAGATAATATCTGCTATGCCACCTTAATAATATTTACATTCTACGAAAATGCCAACACATTTTCTGCTGTTAACGCCAACTTACGTCTTGGCTACTTGATTTAATAATCGTTCACCTCGCCCTCTGCGGTCCATTTATCGTACAGCCTCTCCGCAGGGCTTCCACCATTCCCTGCTCTCTATAGGTGCTTATTACGATTTTATTTCCACATCATCGGTTTGATTATTTATTATAATGACAGTCTAAAAAATTGTCAAGCATATTGAAGGTGGAATTTATAAAATATATTTTTTATAATTAATATGCAAGTAAATGATGTATGAAGTATAATAATGGTATTGCTTCATTTATATGGGGGTGGTTTGTGTGAATATACTCGTTACTCTGAATTCAAACTATATAAAACCCTTAAAGGTGATGCTGAAATCACTCTTTTTAAACAATCCTGACGATGATTTTAATATTTATTTAATACATTCAAGTCTTAGTACTGAAGAAATAAAAGATTTATCTCAGTATATCCAAAAACATGGCAGTCAATTATATGATATTTTTATAGATGACAATTATTTTGAAAATGCTCCCATTCTGATGCATTATACGAAAGAAATGTATTACCGTTTGCTGGCTTCCAAATTCTTGCCTGAAGAGCTTGACCGTATATTGTATTTGGACCCTGATATTTTAATAATTAATCAAGTGAGACAATTATACGATATGGACATGGTAGGTTATTTATTCGCGGCGGCTTACCATAAAGTCATGCTGGTCAAGGAAATAAATAAGCTCAGATTATATCCGTATGAGATAGATGATTATTACAATTCAGGTGTCCTGTTAATGAATTTAGACCTTCAGCGAAGTATTATCGATGAGAAGGACATATTTGAATTTGTTGAGAAGAATAAAACCAAATTGGTTTTACCGGATCAGGACGTGCTTAATGCTCTCTATTCAAAAAGAATCAAGAGTATTGAAGAGAAACTATATAATTATGATGTGAGATATTATCAGTATTATAAGCTTATGAGCAACGGCTGCTGTGATATGTATTATGTTATCAGAAATAGTGTTGTATTGCATTTCTGCGGTAAAAGAAAACCTTGGAATAAGGACTATAACGGTAAATTTCATGCTTTATATAAACACTATGAGAAATTAATTGATTAAGAGCACATCTTTGTTGCGGAAGGGTGATAAAAATGAGTATAAACGATAAAGTCAGCACCGGTATAAAGGGTTTTGATCAGGTCATTGATAATCTTCGCTTAGGGGACAATGTCGTATGGAAGGTGGATTCCGTAGCGGATTACAAAAAAATGGTGGATCCTTTTGTTCGTCAGTCATGTGCGGACAACAGAAAGCTTATTTATGTCCGTTTTGGCTTGCACGAACCATTATTGAGTAATTCAGACTGTGTAAAGGTTTATCAGGTAGATGCCGGAAAAGGCTTTGAAAGCTTTGCAACGGAAATTTATAACATGGTAGAAGAGGAAGGGAAAAAAACCTTCTATGTTTTTGATTGCTTGACTGATTTATTGGAATACTGGTATTCGGACCTAATGATTGGAAACTTTTTTAAAATAATTTGCCCATTTCTTTTTAAATTAGATACCATTGCTTATTTTGCGCTAATAAGAAATGTTCATATGTTTAGTACGATTGCCGGTATCAGAGAGACCACACAGCTTTTACTTGAGTCATATCAGCTGAATGAAGAGCTTTATATCCATCCTTTAAAAGTGTGGCATCGCTATTCACCGACTATGTTTTTTCCTCATCTGATAAAAGAACAGGAAGCTTTCAGTATTACAGCAAGTTCCGAAGCTGCTGCACTGTTTGCAAATATAAACAGAAGCACTGAGCGTTTTGATTACTGGGATGTTATTATTAACAGAGCAAAAGAAGCGCTTTCATCAAGTCCGGAAGAGCAGGAAAAACATAAGAGATTTTTAATGTCCATGTTGATGGGCAAGGAATCAGGAGTGTTAGACCTCTGCAATAGATATTTTACTTTGCAGGATATCTTGAATATAGCATATAGAGAAGTGGGCACGGGTTTTATTGGAGGTAAAAGCGTAGGGATGCTTGTTGCCCGAAAGATTCTGGAAAACGATGAACAGAATCGTTTTAAGCCTTATATGGAAGCTCATGACTCTTACTTTCTTGGTTCTGATATTTTCTATACTTATATAGTTCAAAACGGTTGGTGGGAGCTGAGAACAAAGCAAAAGACGAAAGAAGGATATTTTAAATACGCACAGGAACTGAAAGAGAAGCTTTTAAACGGTGTGTTTCCTGAGAAAATACAGGAAAAATTCCTGCAGATGATGGAATACTTCGGGCAATCACCCATCATAGTGAGATCCAGCTCATTGCTTGAGGATAATTTTGGCAATGCTTTTGCGGGAAAATATGACAGTGTATTCTGTGTCAATCAGGGTACTCCTGAAGAAAGATATGAAGCCTTTGAACAGGCAATCCGTCTGGTATATGCCAGTACAATGAACGAGGATGCACTTTCCTACAGAATGAACAGAGGCCTTTTTGACAAGGATGAGCAGATGGCCATATTGGTTCAGCGTGTTTCCGGAGACTATTATGAGCAGTATTTTTTCCCTCATTTAGCCGGCGTGGGCAACTCATCAAATCTCTATGTATGGGATAAAAATACGGATATGAATGCGGGTATGCTTCGTCTCGTATTCGGACTGGGTACCCGTGCCGTTGACAGAACGACAGAGGATTATGCTAAAATAGTATGCTTGGATAATCCTTTACGTAAGCCGCCTATGTATTCTGAGGATAAAAGTAAATATACCCAGCATCACGTAGACTTACTGTCTCTGAAGGATAATATCTTAACCAGCAAGGATTTGCAGGAAGTCATTTCTCAAGACATAAAAATAGACAAAGGATTATTTGTCAGTGTTGATTATGAAACGGCAGATCGTTTGCGTGAAATCGGATATAAGAATATCAAGCCTGCTTATATCCTTGATTTTGTTAAAGTATTGAAGGATACGCAGTTCCCTGTTTTTATGAAAGATATTCTAGCTGTGTTATCAGGAGCATATGATTATCCCGTAGATATTGAGTTTACAGCAAATTTTGACAAGGATAAAAATTTCAAGGTCAATCTATTGCAATGCAGGCCTTTGCAGACAAGAGGGTTAGGAAAATCAGTTAAAATACCGAATATAACTGATGAATCCGATTGTTTTTTCTATATAAAAGGAAATTTCATGGGAGGAAATGTTCATTTGCCTATTGATTATGTTGTATTTGTGCATGCAAGAGCTTATCTTGATTTGAACGAACAGGATAAATATGAAGTAGCAAGATGTATAGGTATGATAAATACAATTATGAAAGGTAAAAATATGATGCTTGTGGGACCAGGTAGATGGGGAACTACTACGCCGTCATTAGGAGTCCCCGTTCATTTTTCAGAAATATGCAATATGTCAGTTATATGTGAAGTGGCTTCAACAGTTGAAGGATTTCTTCCGGAATTATCATACGGAAGTCATTTTTTCCAGGACCTTGTGGAATCCGGAAACTTCTATGCGGCAATTTTTAATGGATATAAGGATGTCATATATTATCCCGAATATGTTTTAAAAAGGCCAAATATGCTGACATCAATTTTGCCGGAAGCTATGAAGTTCTCTCATGTTATTCATATTGCCAGTACTGAAAAAATGGAATTGTTTTCGGATGTTGTATCCCAAAAGCTTTTATGTCGATAGATGGTATCGCACTGGCGACACTGATTAAATGTAAAGATGATTCGGAGATTTGCATGGACTGTGCCAATAATCATTGAAGTGAGCATTAAGGTTTGGAATGGCATGTTTCATTGTTTTCCATTGATGGCGCCATTGTTTCCGGAAGCAACGGAGGCTCTGGTAGAGACCTGTGATTTTATAAGGAAAAAATTAAATGTTGTATAAAATGAGAAAAAAATGTTTATTAATGATAAAATGTATATAAATTATATAGATGAGAAGCGACATATGAATAATAAAACAGAACTTGATAAAATAATAGCATTAATTTTTGGTTTCTTAACTTTACTTTTTATTATTCGTTTTGTAGAGGATTTAAGCAATAATCTGGAATAAGGATGGGATAGTTTGAATATTATTACTGCTAAATTAAAAGAAGTGTTTTTTGCTGTATTGCCTGTAACTATTATAGTATTGATATTGAATTTTACTATTGTACCGCTGGAGAATATAGTGATAATTCGATTTGTCATCGGTGCTGTTTTTGTTGTCATCGGACTTATGATTTTTTTATTGGGTGTGGATAATGGTATTACGCCTATAGGTAATTTAATTGGAGAGAAAATAGCAAAATCCAACAGACTTTGGATAGTGATCCTTTCCGGCTTAGTGTTAGGTTTTTTC
>JAAYPU010000428.1 GCA_012519645.1 Clostridiales bacterium
AGCAAGGCAAATATTTCAATGGTTATATAAAGGTATCTATGATTATGAACTTATGACAGATATTTCAAAAGACCTTAAAAATGTATTGAATGAAAATACTTACATAGAAAATATAAGCTGTGAGAAAATAATGGTTTCACATGAAGACGAAACAAAGAAATATCTGTTCAGACTTTCTGACGGAAATATCATTGAAAGCGTTTATATGAAATATAAGCATGGGAACTCAGTTTGTGTTTCTTCGCAAGCTGGATGCAGAATGGGGTGTTCTTTTTGCGCTTCAACTATAGGCGGATTGCAAAGAAATCTTCTGGCTTCAGAAATGATAGACCAGGTTTTAAAAATCCAAAGTGATACAGGTGAGAAAATTTCCAATGTAGTCATCATGGGCAGCGGCGAGCCTTTTGAAAACTATGATGAAGTATTGCGATTTATCCGAATTCTGCATACTAAGGAAGGCTTAAATATTAGTTTAAGAAATATCACTGTTTCTACTTGTGGAATAATTCCTCGTATAATTGATTTTGCTTATCAAATGCCGCAAGTGACATTAGCTGTATCCCTTCATGCCTCAAACGATGAAACAAGAAACCACATTATGCCAATTAACAGAAAGTATCCGCTCTCTCAATTGATGAAGGCTTGTAAGGAGTATATAGCCATAACAAATAAAAGAATAACCTTTGAATACGCATTAATTGAAGGAGTAAATGACTCTGAAAAGGACGCGAAGGAGCTGGCTCTTCTGGTTAAAGATATGTTGTGTCATGTAAACCTGATTTCTTTAAATAAAGTAGATGAAAGCCATTTAAAAGGAACAAACAGGCAGTCAGCAGAAAGATTCAAGAATATACTTGAACAACATAAAATAAATGCAACAATCAGAAGAGAATTAGGCAGTGACATTGATGCAGCATGCGGTCAATTACGAAGACGCTATAACGATTGGAAAAATTAAAAAAATAATTCAAAATTATTTAAATTTATTGAAAAAACACTTATGAATTATTGTATAATGGAATAAATAAATATATAGGGAGGCGATTCCGATGGTTAAGCTTTTCGTAGGCATCAAAGGGAGCGGCAAGACAAAAAAGATGATTGATATGGCTAATGACAACAACAAAACAGCTAATGGAAGTGTTATATTTATTAACAATGACAGCAGGCTAATGTATGATTTGCACTATAATATACGATTTATCAATCTTGAAGAATTTGAAATTAAAAACATCGATACCTATATAGGTTTTATTTACGGTATTTTATCCTGTGACCATGATATTGAAAGTATTTATATAGACAGCTTACTTAAGCATGTTGATATCAATATCGAAGATGTTCCCGGTTTTTTAGACAGACTATCTGATATCGGCAGCAAGCATGATGTAGTATTTTATGTAAGTATAAGCTCAGCTATTGAAGACCTGCCTGAAGAAGTCAGGAAATATAATATACTGAGCTAAATTTATAATCGAAAATAAATACAAAGTTTTAATAGATTTCACTAGCGATAGTGAAATCTTATTTTTTGAAATACTGCCTGATATATAGGTTTACCACGAATATAATTCTTTTGAAAATACTTGGTAAATAGACATTAGTATTGTATAATGAAGATAATATAAGACTTCTAAGGGGTGTTGCAATATGAAAAATGTTATGGTATGTGTTACACAACAAAAAACATGTGATCGTTTGATTAAACATGGAGCGAAATTTTTAGGAGATGATGAAGGAGAGCTTTTTGTTATCCATGTAGCGAAATATGGTTTTAATTTTCTGGGAAATTCTAAAGAAGGAGAAGCTTTAGAATATTTATTTGAAAAATCAAAAGAATATGGAGCAAATCTTACAGTCGTCAGGTCCAATGATGTTCTTAAGACACTGGTAGAATTAATTGAAAAGAACTGTATCACCCATGTTGTATTAGGTGAATCAAGTGAAGCAGAGCAAAAAAATGATATGGTGAGAAACTTAGTGAAAAGAGTAAAAGGAAAAGCTACTATCGAGGTAATACCTGCTGAAGCTGAATAGTATAAGTTTGTGATAATTTTGAGTGCATGGCTTCTATGCACTCTTTTTTATCCGATAGTAAATACCAAAAACAAATATAAAGGACATTAAAGTTAAGATATATATGATTATGAAATTACCAAATATAAAAAATGGTATTGAGGAGAACAAATGAGATATCATACCTATGGCTCATATATGAAAGAAAAATACGGACAAAAAGTATATAAAATACCAATAAATATTTTGGTGTCCTGTCCCAACAGGGATGGCTGCGTAGATGTGAGCGGATGCATATTCTGCGGAAAAAAGGGTACCGGTTTTGAAAATCTCCCGCATACTTTTTCTGTAAAAGAGCAGCTA
>JAAYPU010000429.1 GCA_012519645.1 Clostridiales bacterium
TGATATTGGGGCTTGGCAATGTTGGAGGAATAATGCGGAATAATGGACGATATACTGCAGCGGAAGAAAATATACTGTTAGGGGCAGGAGATCTATTTCATATAACCGATAAATTATCCAGGCATGTTAATGTTGATTTCCCCGGTCACAAGCATGCCAGTTTGTATGATGTTTCTATAATTGAAGCATATGTTAAAAAATATCTTCTGGAAATGGGCATAGATGTAATGACAGAAGCGCGGGCTGTTGACATAGAGAAAGAGGATAATTCAATTATAAAAATCATTCTTGCTGATGATACAGAGGTTTTCGGTGATGTTTTTATTGAGACCACAGGATCCACCGGTCCAATGGGAAATTGTCTGGAATACGGTAAGGGATGCTGCATGTGCATTTTAAGATGTCCTTCATTTGGGCCAAGAGTCAGCATCAGCCGAAAAGCAGGGATCGGCGATATAATGGGTAAAAGAAAAGATGGCTCCTATGGTGCTTTTAGTGGTTCTTGCAAGCTTGAAAAAGGCTCTTTGAGCGATGAGGTCGTTAAAGAGTTAAATAAAAAAGGAGTGGCTATCCTTCCTATCTGCAAGGAAGACATTAATGAAGAAAAACTTGATATAAAGGTTTGTCAACAATATTCTTTAAAGGAATATGCCGAGAATATAATTCTGTTGGATACAGGTCATGCTAAGCTGATGACGCCATTTTATCCATTAGATAAGTTGAGAAAAATCCCGGGTTTAGAAAGTGCAAGATATATAGACCCATATGCCGGAAGCAAAGGAAATTCAATAAGATACTTATCTATTGCACCAAGAGACGATTTTATGAAAATCAAAGGTATTGATAATCTATTTTGTGCAGGAGAAAAATCCGGACTTTTTGTAGGTCATACGGAAGCTATTGTTACAGGTTCCCTGGCAGGACATAATAGCGTCCGCTATTTAAAGGGAATCAGAATGCTTAATATTCCTGACCAATTAGCTTCAGGTGATATAATTGCCTATGCCAATGAGCATATCCATAAAGAAGAAGGACTTATGACCAGATATACCTTTGCAGGTTCAGACTATTTTGAACGCATGAAGGAAAAAGACCTATATACTATAGATGGTAAAATAATTGAAAAAAGAATAAATAGATTGGATATGAAAAATATATACAATGAAAAGCTTCTATAATATATAATTGGAATAGGGGATAGAGAATAATGAATAGGGAATAGGGAATAGAGTAAAGATGAAAGATGAAAGATGAAAGATGAAAGATGAAAGTTGATGTAGACTTTGCTTGGCAAAGTCATCCTTAAATCATAAATCTTAAATCATAAATCTTAAATTTCATACGTTCGCTTTGACTTCGAACTACGAACCTTCAACTTCGAACTTCGAACGTTTATACTCCATACTCTAATATAAGGAAGGATAAAATAATGAGACTTCAAAAATATATAGCATCTTGCGGCGTAACTTCCAGAAGAAAAGCGGAGGAAATGATACGGGCGGGTCGGGTAAAGGTTAACGGCATCAAGATAGATCAAATGGGTTATATTGTAAATAATGATGATGTCGTTGAATTAGATGGTAAAAAAATATCTATAGATGAAAAATTGGTTTATATTGCTTTAAATAAACCTGTAGGATATATAACCTCTGTTTCGGATGAGCAGCAAAGGCCAACGGTAATGGATCTGCTGTCAGACTTGGAATTCAGAGTTTTTCCGGTGGGAAGACTGGATTTTAATACTTCCGGATTGCTTTTGTTGACTAATGACGGACAAATGTCATACAAGCTTACACATCCAAGCCATAAAATATATAAAACTTATAGGGTAAAAGCTTCAGGAATACTTTCGCAGCAAGATATCGAAAGACTAAAAAAAGGTGTGGATATTGGGGGATATATAACTGCAAAAGCATATGTTATGGTTGAAGGATTTAAAGACAATTGTACAATAGTGGAAATAAAAATTTTTGAAGGCAAGAACAGACAGGTAAGACGCATGTTCAAAAGCATCGGGCATAAGGTTCTGGAGCTTGAAAGGATCGCTATCGGAGATATTCAACTTGGTAAATTGAAAAGAGGCCACTACAGAAAACTGACAAAGAAGGAGATCGAGTATCTGAAACGTCTTTAACGATGCTTCGCATCGGTGTATAGAGTATAGGGTATAGAGTATGGATTAATTGATAATGGACAATTGACAATTGATAATTAAGGAAGAAATTTTGCTGAATGCAAAATTTCCACCTTATCTTTTAGTTCTTAGTTATCAGTTATTAGTTAGAAGTTGGGGGGGCGGATGAGAATTGCTTGAAATATCAAAAGTACAGGAGAAAGATATAGATAACCTTAAAAAGTATAATATTTTTCTAGATAAAGAATATGATACTTTAGATAACTGCTTTATTTTAAGAGACAATGGAAATGTATGCGGTTTTGGATATTATGATATCCACGGGACCACTGCACAAATCAAACAGCTGGAGATATTTGGAGAAGATAAAGATTTAAACCTGAATATATATTATGAAGTATATTTAGATTTTCTTATAAGAGGCTTAATTAATTCAGCGGAGCGTAAAGGATTGGAAAAGGTATTGGTAGATGTGAAAAAAATTTATAATCCGTCTATTCTTGCTAAGCTTCATTTTAAAGCAGACACAATATCAGAAAATGCTGTATTGAATATTGATGACTTTTTTAATATAAAGTGTGTAAAATAGGATAGAGAACAGGTGATTATTTGAGGAAAGACAATTTGATAGTAAAATTGACACAAGTATGTTCGATGTTTTTATCGAAGTATGTATCCGAAGGAGATACAGTTATAGATGCTACTATGGGTAATGGCATGGATACCTTATTCCTTGCCAAGCTTGTGGGAAATAACGGAAAAGTATTTTCTTTCGACATACAACAGGAAGCTCTGATTAGAACGAAGAGATTATTGGAAAAAGAGATGATAGATACTAAAAATATTCATCTTATACATGATTCACATATTAATATTAAAAATTATGTGAATGATGCAGTGAGCGCTGTTGTTTTCAATTTAGGATATCTGCCGGAAGGCGACCATGGAATTACTACAATTAGTGAAAGCACAATAAATGCATTGAGGATTTCCTTAGAACTGTTAAAAAAAGATGGACTGGTTTCGGTAATGATTTATCCCGGACACGAAGAGGGTATAATAGAAAAGGATAATGTTTTAAATTATGCCCGTCAGTTGGATGCCAAGAGATATCATATATTATATTTGGACATGGTGAATCAAAGCAATCTTCCGCCCAGTCTTTTATTGATAACAAAAAAGCAAGAATGAATAAGGGTGTAGTGCTATGCATATGGAAAAAATACTCAGGTATTTTTTAATAGTTGCAATCGTAATGGTTATATTGATACAAGCATTGTATCAGACGGAGCTGTTTGATGTAGTAAGCTCATTTATTTCTGAAAAACTGATTACGCCAGTCAGATATTGAGTAATAGGTTACAAATTTTAATTCATAATTCTTAATTCATAATTCTTAATTCTAACTTGAGAAAATTTCAATTTTGTATGAAATTTTCTCAAGATGATATGGGGGATTAAATGAAAAATATAATAATTGCTATTGATGGCCCTGCCGGCGCCGGGAAAAGTACTATCGCTAAAATAATCGCAGGAAAATTAGGCATAGAATATATAGATACAGGTGCAATGTATAGAGCTATAACATTAAAGCTCTATCAATTACGATGTGATTTAAATGATGAAGTGAGTATCAATCAAATACTTGAAGATACCCGCATAGATTTTATAAAAAACAGTATATTTTTAGATGGCAAAAATGTAGACGAAGAAATAAGAACACCAATGATTAATGAGAATGTATCTTTAGTTGCTTCCCTCAAAATTGTAAGACAAAAACTTGTTGCAATACAGCAGAATATAGGTAAAAATAAAAGTATTATCATGGATGGAAGAGATATAGGCACTTATGTTTTTCCTCATGCACATTATAAGTTTTTTTTAACTGCTTCTGTTGAAGAAAGAGCTTATCGCAGATGGAAGGAGATGCAGGAAAAAGGATTTCAGGTCAATATCAAAGATATAAAAGAGGATATTATGAAAAGAGATGATATGGATACACATAGAGAAATAAATCCTCTATATAAGGCATCAGATGCGATAGAAATAGATACTACCGGGAAAACAATGGAGGTAGTGGTAAATGAAATACTATCTTATATTAAGAAATAAGCTGCAAATAAAAAGTACGTAATTTATGAAATAGAATATTAGTATGAGTTTTGGGGTGGTTTTATGAAAGTAACAATCAAAGATGTCGCAGAAAAGGCAGACGTATCTATTGCAACGGTTTCCCGTGTAATTAATAATCCTCACCTGGTTACTGAAAAAGTAAGGGAAAGAGTTCTGGAGGTCATTAATGAACTGGGTTTCAGGCCGAATCCTGTTGCACGAAGCCTTGTAATGAAGAAAAATCGTCTTATAGGGGTTATTGTGCCCGAGCTTTCTAATTTTTTTGTTGGCGAAATTATGAACGGTATAGATGAGATCATACATACACATGAATATGATATTATTGTTTGTCATACTCGGGGGGATCATGAACAAGAAATACGCTATTTAGATATTTTTTATGATAAGCAGGCTGAAGGTATTATTTTTATGACTTGGAATCTGGACAATAAAGTGGTTGAGCATATCTCCAAAATGGATATACCGGTAGTAATGATAAATAGAAATACAAGCAATCTGGCAATCCCTTCGGTTTCCATCGATAATTATAAAGCTGCCTATGAGATGACACAATATCTATTGAAAAAAGGACATAGAAAGATAGCTCTCATAAGAAACAGCATTGATGTGGATGCTTTTGGCCTTGAACAATATAAAGGGTATAAACAAGCTTTATCTGAATATGGTATTGAAGTCAATGAAAAATATATACGGTATGGAAATTTCAGTATGGATAACAGCTATAAGATCGTTATGGATTTTATCGAAGAAAAAATTATACCAACAGCCATATTTTGTACCAGCGATATTATGGCAATAGGGGCAATAAATGCTTTGAAAGATTCAGGATATAAGGTTCCCGAGGAGGTATCCGTTGTAGGTTTTAATGACGTCAGGCTAGCTTCCATATATAGGCCAAGATTGACGGTGATCCATCAGCCTTTATTCAATATTGGCAGTGTGGCAGTTAAAATGATTATTGATAGAATTAAGGGTAAAAATTCAGGAGAAAATATAGTCATTCTGCCCCACAGGCTTATAGAGCGGGAGAGCAGTTCTTCCTCAAGGGAAGAGAACTAAGAATTAAGATTTAAGAATTATGGAAGAAGGCATTTGCATAACGCAAATGCCTTCCTTATCTTTCAGTTGGCAGTTGTCAGTTTTCAGTTGATTAAAGTTCATGCAGGAATAGTCCGCTTCCGAGTTTTGGCTCAAACCAAGTGGATTTTGGCGGCATGACTAAACCATTGTCAGATACCTCCAATAAATCTTCAATGGATACGGGGTACAAAGCGAAGGCTGCTTTCATATCCGTATGAACACGTTTCTCTAATTCATTTAATCCTCGGATACCTCCTACAAAGTCAATGCGGTGGTCTTTTCTCGGATCTTCAATACCTAAAATAGGTGCAAGTATGTGCTCCTGCAATACAGATACATCCAGTCTTCTGATGATATCATTTTTAATGACAATGTCTTCTTTTGCCTCTAATTTATACCATTTATTGTTAAGATACATACCAAAAACATGCGGTTTTTCCGGTCTATAGGGTTCATCTGAAAGGTGCTCGGAAACAAAGAATTTTTCTTTGATCTTTGATATGAAATCGGATTCCGATAGACCATTTAAATCGCTTACCACACGATTATAATCAAAGATTTTTAAATCAGTGTGAGGAAACATGACAGCAAGAAAGAAGTTAAATTCTTCAGTTCCGTCATATTCGGGATCATTTTCTCTTCGTTTTAAACCCACCTTTACAGCAGAGGCTGTTCTGTGGTGTCCGTCGGCAATATAAAGAGATTCAATCTTATTAAAGTTTTCGGAGAGTATATTGATTATATTCTCGTCATTAATGATCCAAACGATATGCCGGATATTATCATCGGAAATAATATCATAAACAGGCTTATTCTCTAATGTACATTTTTCAATAACATCATTTATGGTATCGTTTTTTCTGTAAGTAAGGAAAACCGGCTCAGTATTCGCATTGCAAATATCAAAATGGTTGATTCTGTCAAGTTCCTTTTCATATCTCGTAAATTCATGTTTTTTAATTACATTATTTTGATAATCATCAATAGATGCACAAGCTACAAGACCCGTCTGAATTCTGCCATCCATTATTTCCCTATAGATATAAAAGCAAGGTTTATCTTCCTTTATGAAAATACCTTCCTTAAGGTTGTTATCAATATTTTCCTTTGCTTTTTTATAGACAGCTTCCTCATATGGATTCGTACTTTCAGGAAGGTCTATTTCAGAACGGCATATGTGAAGAAAGCTGTAAGGTTTATCCTTTGCCATTTCAAATGCTTCTTTTCTGCTCATTACATCGTAAGGAAGTGATATTACCTCTTTTGAATATTGCTGAGCCGGGCGAATAGCTTTAAAGGGTTTGATAGTGACCATATATTTGTTTTCTTTCATATTTCGACTTTATAAGTAGTCGATTAACGACCTGATGCCGAGTAATGATTACATTATAGGGAGTTTTTATGAGTATTTCAATGCTATTGAATAAAAAAAAGCGGGAAGGCAAAAATAGAGAGCAGAGATTAGAGGTCAGAGGTCAGTGTTAGATAAGAACTAAAAACTAAGAACTAAGAGTTAAGGAAGCTTTTGTGTTCTCCAAACACAAAAGTTACATTAATTGTCAATTATCAATTATCAATTAAAAGGTGACGATAAAAAATGAGACAAGATAAAGAAATATATGATGGTGAAATAAACAATAAAAACAGAATGCAGCTTCTGGGCGGAATCATATCGTTTGCAATGCTTCTATTAATTATACGTGTTTTTTTTATTCAAATTATAGATGGACAGGAATATAAAAGTATGGCTGAAAGGCAGCAGCAATATAAAATCAATCATTCCAGTACAAGAGGGACTATTTATGACCGAAATAAGATTCCATTGACTAATGTGGAAGATGCAGTGCTTTTGTTCGTTGACAGTATGATTTTAGAAGAGGCCGGTAATATGGGACTGATAGGTATTGGAGAAGAAGATACGGAAATATTAGGAAAAAACGGAGGTACGCGTTATAAGATATTAAAAGTAAATAATGAAAATCAGGAGGTTATGTCAAACCTCCTTGATTCTTATTGGACTTATCCTTTGAAAACCTATAACAGGTATTATGAAAAACAGCCTGCCGCGCATATCATAGGGTATATTACCCAATGGAATAATAAAGGTGCCGCAGGACTTGAGAAAAGCTATGAGACTATACTTAATGCCTCGAAACCGGAAATATATGCGACTGTAGATGGTTTAAACAACATAATACCAGGACTCGGCTTTAAAATAAAAAATAATAACAAAAACGGAAGTATTATTACAACATTGGATATTGAGCTGCAAAAATTTGTTGAAAAAGTAATGGAGGATCATGATATAAAAGGCAGTGTTGTTGTTTTGGATCCATCTAACGGACATATTTTGGCATGTGCTAATTATCCTTCCTATGACCCGGATAATGTGACCGAATATCTTTCAGGTCAAGATGAAGAGTTTTTTAATAGAGCTATACAAGTAGGTTATCCGCCGGGATCCATTTTTAAGATAGTAGTTGCAGCAGCAGCTTTAGAGGCTGGAAGTGCCGATATGAATACAAATTTTACATGTAATGGCTATGAATTGATTAATGATATACAAATCAAGTGTTCCTCGTTTTCCAGAGGAGGCCATGGGGATATTTCTTTTTCAGACGCTTTCAGTGAATCATGTAATTCCGCATTTATCCAGTTAGGGAAAATGGTTGGAAGTGATAGTATTTTAAAAATGAGTAAAAGATTTGGACTTGGACAAAAAACAGGGATTCCCATAGATGAAGAAAATGCTGGCAACCTGCCTACTGTGGATGAAGTGAAAGGCGCAGGGATCGGAAATTTATCAGTAGGGCAGGGAGAATTGCTGGTTACACCACTTCAGGTTGCAAGGGTTACTGCAATTATTGCAAATCAGGGTGTTGACAAGGGAGTAACCTTGGTGAGTGAGATTATAGATTCTGATGGAACAAGCATTCAGGTCGATTTGCCGCCCCAAAAACGGATCATTTCAAAAGATATAGCTTATACAATTACTGAAATGATGAAGGAAACAGTCCAATCCGGAACTGCGGATAATCTTGGACAGATTTTTCAATGGAATGTAGCGGGCAAGACTGGTTCGGCTGAGTCAGTATATAACAATAAGGAGGTTGTACATGGCTGGTTTACCGGCTTTTTACCTGCTGATGAACCCGAATATATCATTACTGTTTTTGTAGAAGATGGAAAATCGGGCAGAAATTCAGCTGTTCCGGTATTTAAGAAGATCGGTGAGTTTCTGTATCAGATGGATAATTAGACTTAACTGAAAGATGAAAACTGATAACTGATAGTAAGAGTAGATGACAGATGAAAGATGAGAGATGAAAGTTTAGGATGACTTTGCTATGCAAAGTATAGATTTATTTATAGATATTTCTATGTTGTTAAAACAATATTAAATCGCAACCTTTTAATAAATGAAATTTGACTACTGCTAATTTCTACATTAACTATCCGCTTTTTATCTATCATCTTTCATCTATTTTTCGGCTTTTTTTTAAGTACATGCACTTTTTACGTTTTCAGCTCATATAATTTAAGACCATATAAATGTAAAGGTGTGGAAAGTGTATGTTGTTATCTGTATTAACCACTTCTTTATTCTTTTCAAAACCGCTTTTGCTCTTAATGTCCTATGTATCAATCGGAAATTCATTTCCAAAACCGCTTACTGAAGAAGAGGAGGAATATTATCTTAAATTATACGAACAGGGTGATAAAGAAGCTAAAAATATCCTCATTGAAAGAAATCTGAGACTTGTTGCCCATATTGTCAAAAAATACGGCAATACCGGAAAGGATCCGGATGATCTTATTTCAATAGGAACTATAGGGCTTATAAAATCCATCAACACATATGATAAAAATAAAGGAACACGTCTTGCAACATATTCCGCACGATGTATTGAGAATGAAATATTAATGAATATCAGAGCAGGACGGAAAAACAGAACTGAGGTATCCTTGCATGAACCGATAGGTATCGATAAAGAAGGTAACGAGATCTCGTTCAATGACATTCTGGGCTCCGACGCCGACAGCATAGTGGATGATGTTGATATCCGAATACAGGTAAAAAAATTATACAAAAAAATAACCAATGTACTAAAAGGGAGAGAAAAAA
>JAAYPU010000045.1 GCA_012519645.1 Clostridiales bacterium
TGTGTGTGGTCATCTTAATTTACCACAAAAAGTAAAAGATGATGTTATGGCGGTTTATGAGCTTATCGCAGAAGCTGAGAGTAAGGCACACGGTGTTCCTGTTTCGGAGATACATTTTCACGAAGTTGGAACAATGGATGCAATAGCGGATGTTGTTGCGGTTTGTCTTTTGGTAAATAGACTTAATGTGGATAAGATTATCGCTTCTCCTGTTCATGTAGGAAGCGGAAAAGTTAAATGTGCTCACGGGATTTTGCCTGTTCCTGCGCCTGCAACTGCGTACATTTTAAAAAATGTACCAATTTATTCAGGAGCTATAACCGGAGAACTTTGTAAACCTTCAGGAGCTGCACTGCTTAAACACTTTGTAAATGAGTTTGGAAATTTGCCTGCTATGAAAACAACAGCTATAGGTTACGGAATGGGAACAAAAGATTTTGAAACAGCTAATTGTGTAAGAGTTATGCTTGGAGAAAGCGAAGATAAATCTGATGAAATCTGTGAATTGAATTGCAATGTTGATGATATGACAGGTGAAGCGGTAGGATTTGCAATGGACAGACTTTTTGAAGCAGGAGCTTTGGATGTATATACAACAGCAATCGGCATGAAAAAATCCCGTCCTGGTATTCTTATACATACTATGTGCCGTGAAAAAGATAAAGAAGTTATTATAAAAACAATATTTAAGCATACAACCACTCTCGGTATCAGAGAAAACAAATTACAAAGATATGTTTTAGAGCGAGAAGTACAAAACATTGAAACCGACTATGGTAATATCCGTTGTAAAATTTCAAAAGGCTATGGGGTTACCCGAAAAAAATATGAATATGAAGATTTGACAAGAGTTGCAAAAGAAACAGGAAAATCCATTAATGAATTGATAAAGGAATTGGATTATGGAGAATAATTTTGCGACATTAGAAAGCCAAATCAACAATGAACCTTGTAACGTTGAGGATACCGAAGAGATTTTTTGGCTTAAGATGTCAGACGATTACCAGAGTAAAGTTAAAGCCGGTGATTTACTTGTAAAACAATATCGTTTCAAAGATGCAATAAAAGAGTATCAGAACGCCGGCGATATTAAAAAAGATGATTTTATGCTTTATATAAAATTAGGCGGAGCAAATCTCACATTGTTCAATTTTGAAGAAGCCGAAAAATGTTATAATAATGCTTTGAAATATGGTGCTAAAGAAGAAAATGTTGCTTTTTATTTTGGCATAATGAACTTCTTGAAAGGAAACTATTCCGAGGCTATATCATTTTTTGAAAAGGTTAATGTAAGTAACGGCGAAATGCTGATTTCGGTTATATATTGGCATACCATAGCATCATTCAGAAATGAATCTTTTCCGTTTATGTTGGAAAGGTTTAATGAAAATATGGATATCGGACATCATACTGCATACAAGACAGTAGTATCACTGTTTGATGGACAAGTTGCCCTAAGTGATGTTATTATTCCAAAATCTTCCCTTGATGCAGCAATAGTTCTCTATGGTATTTATGAATATTCAAAACACATAAAACAAATAAATGATTCTGATGTTTATATGCAGCAATTATTGACCCATACAGATGTTTGGCCGTGCATAGCATATCTTGCAGCATATAATGATTGCTAACATTGTGTTATATTTTGAGTTTATAACATTATAGCCCCGTTGGGAGTGCAGTATTTTCTGCATTCCCTAACGGGGCTTTTTTATTTTCTCGTTAAAGGGAGTTTTTTTGGACACTAAAATATGATATAATTATTTTTGAAAGATAGGAACAATTCGCTATTACTTATGTCGAATAATATATAGAGGTCACTATCCTCTAGAAAGGAGGCGAAGAAAATGCCATTACACTTAAAAAGACGGGACGGCTCGCTAACACCGTTTCGTCACTCGGAATATATTCCGTTTTACTACTTTATCCCTAAATCCATTTTATCACGATGCGGAGCAGAACTAAATTCTATACCTCGCAATCCACAAAAATTATTACACGACAGTGCAGCGTGTGATTTTGTTGAAAGCGACCTTTTTATGCTGCTAATTTATGATGCGACCGCATATATGGTATGGCCGTATATGGGATACAGTGAGTATATGGAGATATATTCCGGTTATGATCCTGCTTGGAAGCTTGCTCATAGTCCCGATTATTGGATCAATGAATTAACGCTTGAAGGAATTATCCCCACTATCAAAGAACTGTATAACGGTTATGACGAAGATATGGGATTTGTTCCCGAAGCGGAAATTGATGTTTATCTGCGGTACATTGTACCAAAGGTAATGGAAAAGTATAATATGAATGTCGCTATTCAGACGGCGGAAGAATTCAGATGCTTTGAGGACTTCGATTTTCGGAACAGTCGGCAAAAGACAGATTTTTACCGCAAGTGGTATCACACTCGTACCAAGCACCCAATGGTCTCCCTTGAGGAATTCAAAGAAAACTATGCCGATAGTCACAATGGTCAGGAATGGGAAGAGTATGACGACAGGCAGGATTTTGAAGAAACTGTTCTATCGGAAATATTGGTAGAGCAGTTCAAAGCGACGCTGAGCAAAAAGGATATGGCAATTCTCCAAATGCGTATGGAGGGCAAAACGCTGGAAGAGATTGCTGAAAAGCTCGGCTACCAAAACCACAGCGGCGTTCTCAAGCGTATTCGCAAAATCGGATTAGCTTATGAGAAGTTCACTGGCGAAGATTACGGATTTGAAAACAGAAAAATCATTTGATAACACCTATTGATGTTATATCGGTAGGTGTTATTTTTATGCCCAAAAACAGAAAAAGGAGGAAAATCAAATGGTATGGAAGATACGCCCATCACATTTAAGGCGGGTAAATAAGTTAGTCAAGAGCTTATGCAGTTGCTACGATCGTGGCAACTGCATTTTGCTGGATGACGGC
Source organism: Clostridiales bacterium (assembly GCA_012519645.1). Lineage (GTDB taxonomy): Bacteria > Bacillota > Clostridia > Peptostreptococcales > JAAYPU01 > JAAYPU01. Next base: position 2,923 of record JAAYPU010000045.1, read on the forward strand.
GATCCCCATAAGTGCGTACAGATCATCAGCTGTTCGGGGATCTACTGCAACTATTTCAAAAGAGCCGTACTTCCCGCAGATAAGGAACTGTACGAGCAAATTAAAAAACACAATAATTTGAAAAAAGGAGAAATGTAAAATGAAGAAATTTAATGAAATGTACGTTATCGGTATCGATCACGGATATGGGAATATGAAAACGGCGAACTGTTGCTTTCCCACCGGAGTTATGAAAAGCGATACCGAACCCACCTTTGTCAGTGACCTGCTCGTATGGAACGGCAAGTATTATTCCATTGGAGTCGGTCATAAGGAATTTACGGCAGATAAGTTTAACGATGAGGATTATTACGTTCTTACGCTTGCCGCTATTGCAAGAGAACTCAGACGGGAGCGCATTACTGATGCCTCTGTGTTCATCGCCGCAGGACTTCCCTTAACTTGGGTAAGTGAGCAAAAAGCAGATTTCAAGAAATATCTGCTTCAGCACAGCAAGGTTACTTTCATCTTCCGCAATACAGAATACCACGTTCAGATCATCGGTGCAGAAATCTATCCGCAGGGATTCGCCGCCGTTGCAGAAAAGCTGGGTGATTTTAAGGGTGTAAATATGCTCTGCGATATTGGCAATGGAACCATGAACCTTCTTCGGATCGTAAATATGAAAGCTGATCCCCAGCGTATGTTTACCGAAAAGTACGGCACTCATCAGTGCGCTTTGCTCATTCGTGAGCAGATGATGAAACTGCACCACGCCGCCCTTGATGATGCCATCATTACAGAAATCCTAAAGAAAGGCACGGCAGATATTGACGAGCTGTATCTTGATACGGTTATTAAAACCGCAA
>JAAYPU010000046.1 GCA_012519645.1 Clostridiales bacterium
ATTTATTATTAAATATTAAGCAGGAGAGGCAACATGTACATAGATGAGTTTGATTATGATTTACCTAAAGAGCTTATTGCACAAAAACCTCTAAAAAAGAGAGATGAGTCGCGATTAATGATTATTGATAAAAACACCGGTGCTATAGAGCACAAGGTGTTTTATGATATTTTAGATTATCTTCATGAAGGAGACTGCCTTGTGCTGAACGATTCAAAAGTTCTACCCGCAAGGCTTTTCGGCGAAAAAAAGTCTACAGGTGCAAAAATAGAATTTTTGTTAATAAAAAGAATGGACATAGATACATGGGAAACAATGGTTAGGCCGGGCAAGAGATTGAAGCCGGGAGACAAGGTAGCTTTTGGAGAAAATGAAGAGTTGACAGCTGAAATATTGGATTATGGCGATAATGGTACGAGAATTGCAAGGTTTATTTATGAAGGTTTATTTGAGGAGCTTATTGATTCAATAGGAAGCATTCCTTTACCTCCATATATTCACAGGGAAAGCGATACAGAAGATAAAGAAAGGTATCAAACAGTATATTCAAAGTATGACGGATCAGTTGCCGCAGCAACGGCCGGATTGCATTTTACTGAAGAACTTTTGCGGAAAATAGCCTCAAAAGGAGTAAAAACTGCATATGTTACACTTCATGTAGGCATAGGAACATTTCGGCCTGTAAAATGTAAAAATATTTTAGATCACTCTATGCATTTCGAGAGCTATAGTATAGATGAAAAAAATGCAGATATAATCAATGATGTTAAATCAAATGGCGGAAGAATAATTGCAGTAGGGACAACCTCAACAAGAACCTTAGAGAGCGCTGCAGACAATAATGGATTCATAAAACCCTGTAATTCATCCACTAATCTCTTTATTTATCCCGGATACACATTTAAAATAATAGATGCTATGATTACAAATTTTCATTTGCCAAAATCTACTCTGCTCATGCTAGTTTCGGCACTGGCCGGTAAAGATATGATATTAAAGGCTTATAATATAGCGGTAGAGGAAAAATACAGATTTTTCAGTTATGGAGATGCTATGTTTATATATTAGCGAAGCTAATATATAAACAAATTAAGAATTAAGAATTATGATTGAATAAGTTGTTAGTAATTAGTGATTAGTGGTTAGTAAGTTGATGTAGATTTTGTGTTTGCAAGACACAAAATCCTCCTTATCTATTAGTTCTTAGTTCTTAGTTATTAGTTATTAGTTCCCTTAGATATACACCGGACTACGAACTCCGGACCGATGCGAAGTATCATTATTCAATTTGTAGAGGTGAGGATTATGAAGAAAATTTTAGTTGGCGGATTTCTTTCACTGATTGGCAGTATTTGGACTTTGGCAATTGCTATTATTGCGGGAAACAATCTGGTTTCAAGTTGGACAAATCCCCCTGGAAGATTTTTAACAACAGTATCAGAGATGGAGTTGATATTTGTTTTCGGTTTGTCCATCTTTTTGGTTATCGTGGGAATTCTTATTATGGTAATCGAATTTTTTAAGAAAGACAAATAAGGTAACCCTGGTTAAATAGTGATTAGTGAATAGTGATTAGTGATTAGTGAATGATGAAATTTGCTTAAAGCAAATTTCTTTCTTAATTACCAATTATCAATTATAATTACCAATTACCCTATACCCTATACCCTAATATGGAGGAAATCATGGATGCAGTAACTTTTGAATTGATAAAAAAATGTTCCAAGACCAAAGCACGGTTGGGAAAGATAAAAACACCTCATGGATATATAGAGACACCGGTTTTTATGCCGGTAGGCACACAGGCAACTGTGAAGGCTATAAAAACAGAAGAATTGAAGGAAATGGGTGCACAAATTATTCTGTCAAATACATACCATTTGTATTTGAGACCCGGACATGAGTTGATACAAGAAGCAGGAGGACTTCATAAATTCATGAATTGGGATGGCTCAATATTAACTGACAGCGGAGGTTTTCAGGTATTTAGTCTTGGTGATTTAAGAAAAATAACAGAAGAGGGAGTTACTTTCAGATCTCATATAGATGGCTCAAAACATTTCTTATCACCTGAAAAGGCTATTGAAATCCAAGGTGCATTAGGCTCTGATATAATGATGGCTTTCGATGAGTGTCCACCCTATCCGGCTGACAGAGAATATGTAAAAGCATCCTTGGAACGAACTACGCGATGGGCAAAGAGATGCAAGGATGTACATAATAAAAATGAAAAGCAATCTATATTTGGTATTATACAAGGTGGAATGTATAAGGATCTTCGATATGAAAGCGCCTGCCAATTGGTCGAGATGGATTTTCCGGGTTATGCATTAGGTGGATTAAGTGTAGGTGAACCAAAAGAGATAATGTACGAGGTGCTGGATTATGCACCGGATTTTATGCCGGCCCATAAGCCAAGATATTTGATGGGTGTTGGGAGCCCGGATTACCTGCTGGAAGGAGTAGAAAGAGGTATAGATATGTTTGACTGTGTTCTACCTACTCGAATTGCCAGAAACGGAACAGCTATGACGTCAAAGGGGCGGGTAGTTATAAAAAATGCCGCATATGAAAGAGATTTTTCTCCTTTAGATTCCGAATGTGATTGTTATACCTGCAGGAATTATTCCAGAGCCTATTTGCGCCATTTATTTAAAGCAAATGAAATATTATCTTCTATGCTGTTAACACATCATAATCTTCATTTTTTAATCAGCTTGATGAAAAAAACCAGAAAAGCTATTGAAGAAGACAGATTTTCAGAATTTAAAAAGTCATTTTACGATGCATATGGTGAAATATAAAAATGCAGTATATAAGTTTTGAAAAAATAATAATTTCTTATTTTTTATTAATAAATGTTATTGGTTTTACAATGGTTCTTGTAGATAAATACCGTTCTGTCCATAAAAAGTGGAGAATTCGGGAACGCTCGATATTTATAATTGCTATTTTGGGCGGAGGAATAGGTGTGTATTGCGGCATGTACTTATATAAGCACAAAACAAACCATAAATATTTTGTATGGGGCATTCCTGCAATTATCGTATTGCAGATCATATGTGTATACTATGTTGTAATCAATTGGTAATACATATGAAAAGCTCCCGATTCTTTTTGTTGATTTTTTTACCCTTTATAGTATAATCTAATTTGAATAGTCTGAATATTGAAGGAGGATTTTTATGAATTACCAAGTGCTTATATACCCGGTTTTTTTAGTTTTAGTTTTCTATTTTCTTCTTATACGACCACAGAAGAAACGTGAAAGTCAAATTAATCAAATGAGAAATAACCTTAAAGTTGGGGATAAGATAATTACGATTGGCGGGCTTTATGGAAAAGTAGTTAAAATCAAGGATGATAAGCTTACTATTGAATTAGAAGGAAGCGGAGATAAAACACTTATTACAGTGGCTAAATGGGGAATATCTTCCATAGACCAATCCGGAAAGCTTGAATCAAATAAAAAAGAAGAAAACAAAAAAGATTCTACAAGGAAAACAACCAGAGCAAAAAAAGCTGAAGTTGAAGCTGCAAGCGAAGAAGTTCAGGATAATGGCGGACAAGATGTTAAGGAAAATTCCAATGAAACGGAAGCAGCAGTTGATAATGATATTATAGATGATTCAGAAGAAAAACAATAAAATAATGAAAAAGAAGTGAAAGCTTCTTTTTTTATTTTTATATTGAAAAAATTTCTTCTGATATTTATTATATTTGCAGGTGCTTCATATTTTGATCTGTCTCATGAAGAACAAAGGAGTGATTTTTTGGGAAATAAATGGTCAATAAAAAAGTTATCCATAGGTGAAATTTCAAAAATGCATAATGTTTCTATAAAGATGCTTCGATATTGGGATGAGATAGGACTTTTTAAACCCATATATATTGATCCGGATACTGGTTATAGATATTACTCCACATATCAATTCCATACATTGAACTTTATTATATATATGAAAAAGCTTGGCTTATCATATGCTGAAATAAAGGAACATCTGTCTACACAAGATTATGAATATCATTTGGAACTCTTTAAAAAACATCTTGAGTTAACAAATAAAAAGATAGAAGAACTTAACTCTATAAAGGAAAATCTTTCAGGATATGTGGATGGAATGGAAGAAGTGTTAAAGATAAAAGAACTGGATGAAGTCACTGTTAAATCATATCCGGAAACAAAAATTATTTTAATTAAAGAAAAGATATATTCCAGGATAGAGTTTGAAAAAACAGTAAAAAAACTTGAAAAAATAATTTTCGGAAATCCTACGCTGTTGCTTCCTAAAGTATCACTTATTATTGATAAAAACAATTTCCTCGATATGAAGTTTGATGAATATGACGGGGCATTTATAACCGCTGAAGAATATGAAGCCAAAAAGGAATTTATACAAATACTGCCGGCAGGCGAGTATGCGTCAATTTGTTTTTGGGCAAAGCTGGAAGATTCGCTGCCGTTTTTTATAAAAATAAAAAATTATATAGATGAGCACGGATATGAAGTAAAAGGAGATATTATCAGAAGAGTAGTCGCTCCCGGTGTATTTCAAAATGACAGAGGCCATTTAGGAGAAATACGAGTACCAATAAAGAAAAAATAAACCAAGATCAAATAGAATCCTCTCAAAAGAGAGGATTTTGATTTTGCTGTTTCTTTTAGGTCATATTATGTAATATGCCTAAATATAATATAATCAAAATACAGAAAAATGGGGTGTTCATTTGTTTGATAAAAATAGTATGAGAGAGAATGGAAATATATACTTAAAGTCACTTGTGGCAGGACTTGTTGTTTGTTTATTGCTTATGCTGCTTTTTAGTATTATTATGAGCCTTACTCCAATATCTGAAAAGTGGATCGCATATTATAGCTTAGCAATAATTGCGATTGCTTGTTTAGTCTCAGGCATGGTAGCAGGGTATTATAAAAAAAGAAGAGGGATACTAAATGGTATTATTCATGCTGTTGTATTGATGTTTGTATTGTTTTGGATCTATTACTTTGCAGTTGAAGATATTGCCATTACCAATATGGTAAATCTAAGACATTTAGTTTGTATAATTTGCGGTGCAATAGGCGGGATGGTTGGAGTTAATGCTAAATAACTAAGGGTCCGGAGTCCTGAGTCCGGTGTATGGTCTCAGGTCTCAGGTCTCAGCTTGAGTATAGATTACAGATGATAGATGAAAGAAAAAAGTTTAAGTTGAAATTTGCATAAGCAAAATTTTTAATTATATTTCAGTTGGCAGAAGAAACCTATGAATTAAATTCATGATTTCCTTGCATAATTTCGCCAACTATTTGTTTCACAAATAGGGCAAGCAAAGATCAGTTTTCAGTTCAGCACTGACACCGGGTCAGAAACCCACGCCGGACGCCGGACCTCGAACTGATGCGAAGCATCATAGTTATTAGTTTTTAGTTACCGGCTGCATTGACAATGCCGGTTATTGTGTTATAATTTACCTGTCAAAAATAATTTTAGGGGGCAATGTTATGAAGTACGTTAAGGTAATATCTAAAGCATCTTTTAAAAGCGTATGCGGAAAGGGTTGCGGAGAGTGTCAAACTTCTTGTCAGTCAGCATGTAAAACATCATGTACAGTTGCTAATCAAAAGTGTGAAAACACCGGTAAGCAAGACAAAGATATATTTGATGATATGAAGTAGCTTTTTCAGGTTTTGGACCGTATAATAGTCTCTTTTCAACTTATATATTGCATTTTGATAAAGAGTCTGCCTTTAATAGTTCGCTCTGTTTGTGAAACAAATAGTTGGCGAAATTATGCAAGGAAATCAAAAATCAATATTTTTTAGATTTCCGGGCTATAGGTTTAAAGGAGACTTTTTTATTATACATGGAATTATGAAATATTTATTGTACGCATTCTTTTTATTGTATTGAAAATTAAAATTATATAAAATATATACGTTAGATATCGGAGTGGTGATCAATGATACATAAATATAAATTTAAAGACAAGCATATTGTTTTAGACGTAAACAGCGGAGCTGTGCATGTAGTCGAAAAAATAATCTATGATATTTTAGATGTTTATAATGGGGAAAACAAGGAAGAGGTTTTTGTTGCAATAAGAGATAAATATGATGAATCTTCCGTTCATGATGCTGTTTCAGATTTGGACTATCTGATATCTCATGGTTTGCTGTTTTCTGATGACTCTCATATTACGGACGAAATAATCCATAATAAAAAGCCGGTAGTAAAGGCTCTTTGTTTACATATTTCTCATGATTGCAATATGAACTGCAGATATTGCTTTGGTGATCAGGGAGCATTTGAAGGCATAAGAGAGCTTATGTCTTTTGAGGTTGGCAAGAAAGCTATTGATTTTCTCGTACAAAATTCAGGCAGCAGAAGAAATCTGGAGGTTGACTTTTTCGGCGGTGAACCTCTAATGAATTTTGACGTAGTAAAAGCTTTGGTTCATTATGGTAAGACGGTTGAAAAAACTTACAGAAAGAATATTCGTTTTACTATTACTACTAATGGATTATTGTTAGATGATGAAAAAATTGATTATATAAATGAACATATGGATAATATTATTTTAAGTATAGATGGCAGACCTGAAATACATGATAAAATGAGACGTACATGGAATGATAAGGGTACCTATGATTTAATAATTAAGAATTATCACCATTTCGTTCAAAAAAGAAAAGATGCGCTATACTATGTCCGAGGCACCTTTACAAAGGAAAATCTCGATTTTTCGGAAGATTTGATTCATCTTATAAATCAAGGCTTCAAAAATGTATCTATAGAACCAGTAGTAGTTAACGATAATATAAGCTATGCTTTAAGAGAAGACGATTTAGACAGTATATTTAATGAATATGAGAAGCTGTCTGATTATTATATTCAGGAATACAAGAATGGTAAGGCTTTTGAGTTTTTTCATTTTAATTTGGATTTAGACCAAGGTCCGTGTATTATAAAAAGAATTTCCGGCTGCGGAGCAGGCACGGAATATATGGCTATAGCTCCTAACGGGGATATATATCCATGTCATCAATTTGTTGGCAATAAGGATTTTCTGTTAGGAAATATAAATGAAAATTGTTTTGAAAACAGGCTGTATGATACTTTCAATAAAGCCCATATTTTTAATAAAGAAAAATGTAAAAGCTGTTGGGCTAAATTTTATTGCAGCGGGGGCTGCCATGCCAATGCATATAATATAAACGGCAGCATTTATGAGCCGTATGAATTAGGCTGCGAGATGGAGAAAAAAAGAATCGAGTGCGCCATAGGAATACAGGCTGCACTAACAGAATGAAAGAATTTCATTCTGTTAGAGTATAGGGTATAGAGTATGGAGTAGGTCTAAGGTTTCAGGTCTCAGGAAAAGTGATTAGTGATTAGTGTTTTTGATCCGGCTTAGCGTGTCATTGCGAACATCCGAAGGATGTGTGGCAATCCAGACCGCCACGTCGCTCTCGCTCCTCGCGGTGACAAATTGAAATCAATCGTACAACAGCCAGAAAATTGAAAGATGAGAGATGAAAGATGAAAGTTAAGGAGGAAATTTTGTATTACAAAATTTCTACATTAAATCTTAAATCATAAATCATAAATCTTAAATCAATAACTATTGCTCAACTATCGTTCAACTATCGTTCAACAGTAGCGAAGCTTCAATACATCATTCACCAAATTGGAGGTTATCATGATTCTGCAGGTTGATAATTTGAAACCGAATATTCCCGATTCCAGCTTTATCGCAAATACTGCGGCTATTATCGGTGATGTCAGGATAGGAGAAAATACCAGTATATGGTTTAATACCGTTGTCAGAGGGGATATTAATCATATTATTATAGGCAGAGACAGCAACATTCAGGATAATTGTACGCTGCATGTTTCTTCAAAGTATCCTGCTATCATTGGAAGCCGCACTGTCATAGGACATAACGCAGTCGTTCATGCTTGTACTATAGGAAGTAATGTTCTTGTTGGAATAGGGGCTACAATATTGGATGGTGCTGTTATAGAGGATAATGTTATAATTGGTGCAGGAACTCTTATAACTCCGGGGAAAATAGTGAAAAGTAATTCGGTTGTTATGGGACAACCCTTTAAAGTTATCAGGTCTTTTAATGAAGAAGATCAGAAAATGATTGATGGGATTATTTTAAGATATTCAAAATGGTCAAAAATATATAAAAATACTACGAAGGAGGTAAGCTTATGAAAAAAGCATTAGTTGTGCTGCTCATCATAGTCTTAGTTGGCGGTTGGATCATTTCAGTTCAAGGTATTCAAATCGGCAATATCAAGATTGAGCCTATCAACAAACTTGTAAAACTCGGATTGGATTTAAAAGGCGGAGTATATGTTGTAATGGAGGCGGAAACAGATGCTACGGGTGAAGAATTAAGAGCATTGATGTCTCAAACGCAGCATGTAATAGAAAGACGGGTCAATGCAATGGGTCTTTCTGAACCTAATGTTCTTATAGAAGGTGAAAAAAGAATTCGTATCGAGCTTCCCGGTGTAAAGAATTCTACTGAAGCTATTGAAGCAATAGGAAAAACTGCTCAATTAGAATTTATAGACCATACAGGAAAAGTGATTTTAACAGGAAAAGATATAAAAAATGCGGGCGTTATGTATGATGAAAGAAACATGCCGGCAGTATCTTTGGAAATGACAAGTGAAGGTGCAGAAGTATTTAGGGAAGCAACACGTATTGCAGCAGCTGCCACAGGCGAGGCAAATATTATAGCTATAGTTTTGGATGGAGAAATAATATCAGCACCGGGTGTAAGAAGTGAAATCCCAAACGGCAAAGCTCAAATATCAGGTTCCAGAACGATAGAAGAAGCAACAACTTTAGCAGGACTTATCAGAGGCGGTGCGCTTCCGGTGACTCTTAAAGAGGTAAGGTCTTCAGTAATCGGAGCAACTCTTGGAATAGATGCAATGAATCAAAGCGTTTTCGCAGGAATATTAGGTATTGGACTTATAATAATATTCATGCTTATAATGTATAGATTACCGGGAATTGCATCCGGTATTGCTTTGCTGCTGTATATTTTAATTGTTGTCTGGATTTTAGTTGGATTCAAATATGTATTAACATTGCCGGGAATGGCAGGTATTATTCTTTCAGTAGGGATGGCGGTGGATGCTAATGTTATTATTTTTGAAAGAATAAAAGAAGAGATCCAAGCCGGTAAAAGCGTAAGGGCTGCGGTAAATTCCGGTTTTAAACGTGCTTTAAGTACTATCATGGATTCAAATATAACTACCCTGATTGCTGGTATAGTATTATATCAATTTGGTACAGGACCGGTAAGAGGTTTTTCGGTAACATTGATGATTGGTATATTGACAAGCTTATTTACAGCCGTGGTAATTACTAGGCTGATACTTTCGGCCCTTTCCGGAGTACGTGGATTTAATAATCCTAAATTTTACGGAGTAAAGGAGGGGTCGAAATGAAATTGAAGGTAATAAAATACACTAAGATTTGGTATGGTATTTCTGCTATAGTTATAATAATAGGGCTTGTTTTTGGCTTTTTGGGCGGTTTCAATTCAGGAATAGATTTCACCGGGGGAACAATGCTGCATATTGATATGGAGCAATTAGTATCCGTAAGTGATATTAAAGAAATTACAGATAAGTATGATCTGAAGGATGCAAGTATTGTTCATGTTGGACAAGATAAACATGAAGTAATGATCAAAACTAAAGTATCTCTTTCAAATGAAGAAAGAACAAGCATATTTAATGATATTACCGGCGAATACAATCTAACGGATGAGAATCTTTTAAATAGTGAACAAATAGGACCGACTATTGGCGGAGAAACAAAAAAGGGAGCATTTATAGCTATTATAATTGCAAGTATCGGAATGCTAATCTATATTGGTATTAGGTTTGAATTCAAGTTTGCAATAGCCGCTGTAGTAGCATTGATTCATGATATTTTAATTATGCTGGCTTTTTACGGCATATTCAGGATACCTATCAATACCCCGTTTATTGCAGCAATTTTGATCATTGTCGGATATTCCATCAATGATACGATTGTAATATTTGACAGAATACGTGAAAATCTGCCTTCAACTAAAAAGAATAAATATGAGGAAATGATTGATACCAGTATCAATCAAACACTTAAACGTACAATGAACACTTCTATTACCACACTTCTTGCAATAATCTGCCTGTACTTTTTAGGTGTTCAATCAATAAGAGATTTTACATTACCTATTATTGCAGGTGTCATAGCCGGAACATATTCTTCTATATTCATTGCAAGTCCGTTGTGGTATAATTTGAATATGATTTTTGATAAACCTAAATATGTTGGAAAATAAACAAAGCTAGGGGGCATTTCATTATGTTAAATTTAAAGGATAAGATTCGAGATATTCCTGATTTTCCCGAGAAGGGTATTCTTTTCAGAGATATTACAACCTTGCTTCAGGATAAAGAAGCATTCAAAATGGCAGTGGATGAATTGAAAAAGATAACTGATGAATATGAGTTTGATTTGATTATTGGACCTGAATCCAGAGGATTTATAGTTGGAACACCTTTGGCATATGCCACAGGTAAAGGCTTTGTCCCGGTAAGAAAGCCTGGGAAGCTTCCTTATAAAACCATTCGTTTTGCATATGATTTAGAATATGGCAGTGATGTCTTAGAGATACACATGGATGCAATCAAAGAAGGTGAAAAAGTTATTATTGTGGATGATTTACTGGCAACCGGAGGTACTCTGCTTTCAACGATCAGGCTTGTGGAACAATTAGGCGGAGAAGTAGCTGCAGTGTTAGTACTTATTGAATTAACGGATTTAAACGGAAGAGATAAACTTCAGAAATATAATGTTAGATCTTTGATTCAATATTAAATTTCAAATATTTATTTTATGACGGGTAATCCCGTCTTCTTTTTGAATTCCAAACTAGGGGAATGCTTTATGTTAGAACATTTTATTGATGAAATAATTAAATACAATCCAAATACTGATTTGTCGCTTATAGAAAAAGCATATAACATTGCAGAGAAGTATCATGCCGGTCAACTGAGGAAATCGGGAGAAGAATATTTTATTCATCCCGTTGAAGTGGCAAAAATACTAATAGAACTTGAAATGGATGATGCAACAATTATAGCCGGCTTGCTTCATGATGTTCTGGAAGATACAGATTATACCTACGAACAGTTGAAAAACGACTTTGGCGATGAAATTGCCATGCTTGTGGAAGGTGTAACAAAACTTGGAACATTGGTTTACGAAAGCAAGGAAGAAAGACAGGCTGAAAATTTGAGAAAGATGTTTTTGGCTATGTCTAAAGATATTCGTGTGCTCATTATCAAGCTGGCTGACCGTCTACATAATATGCGGACAATCAATTATATGGATGAAAGAAAAATCAGGGAAAAGTGTTTGGAGACTATTGAGATCTATGCTCCTTTGGCACATAGATTAGGAATATCCAAGATAAAGTGGGAGTTGGAAGATATCTCTTTCAGATATCTGGAACCTCATGCTTACTATGATTTATATGAGAAGGTTAAAAAGAAGCGATCTGAAAGAGAGAATATCATTAACGAAGTTATAGAAGAACTAAAATCCGAAATAAAGCTTCATAATATCAGTTTTGAAATTACCGGAAGGTCCAAGCATTTTTATAGTATTTACAAAAAGATGAAATATCAGAATAAAGAATTTGATGAAATCTTTGATTTGATGGCAGTAAGAATCATTGTCGATTCGATTAGGGATTGTTATGCTGTTCTGGGTATTGTTCATACTATGTGGAAGCCGATACCCGGAAGATTCAAAGATTATATTGCCATGCCTAAACCTAATATGTATCAGTCCATTCATACTACGGTCATAGGGAAAAATGGAGATCCGTTTGAAATACAGATAAGAACCCTTGAAATGCATAAGATTGCAGAGTATGGTATAGCTGCACACTGGAAGTATAAAGAAGGAAAACAAAATAACAGTGAATTTGATAACAAGCTGTCATGGCTGCGGCAGATGATGGAATGGCAAAGAGAGCTTAAGGATCCGAAAGAGTTTATGGAATCTTTAAAGGTCGATTTGTTTTCCAATCAGGTGTTTGTTTTTACTCCAAAAGGTGAAGTCATAGAACTCCCGATGGGCTCTACGCCTATAGACTTTGCATATAAGATCCACTCGGAAGTAGGCAATAAATGTATTGGCTCTAGGGTAAACGGTAAAATGGTACCTCTGGATTATAAACTAAATAACGGAAACATTGTTGAGATCATTACGTCAGCCAACAGTAAGGGACCAAGTATTGACTGGCTGAAAATTGTAAAAAGTACACAAGCAAAAAATAAAATTAAAAATTGGCTTAAGAAGGAAGATAAATCAGATAATATTGATAAAGGCAGAGAAATATTAGAAAAATATGTAAGAAGAAAAGGATATGACTCGCAGCAGATCATCAGACCTCAATGGATAAATAAGGCTGCGAAACATTTTAACCTTACTTCCTCTGAGCATCTATATGCTTCAATAGGAAACGGAAGCATCATGGTCAATAAAGTTGTGCCAATGCTTCAAGAGTATTACAGGATTGAAAAACAGCAAGAGCTGATTCAAAACGAAAAGTCATCTGCTGATGTCCAACCAACAAAACAAAAAAGAAAGAAAAAAGAAGCAAGTGGTATAAAGGTCAAAGGTGTGGATAACCTTCTGATCAGAATGTCAAAATGCTGTAATCCTGTGCCAGGGGATGAAATTGTCGGGTTTATTACGAAGGGCAGAGGTTTATCTATACATCGAAGAGACTGTATCAATATCATAAGCGAATATGACAGCATAAAAAACAGACTGATTGAGGTCGAATGGGATACTGATAAGGAAGATATATCTTATGAAACCGACATCAGCATTTTAGCGGAAGATAGAAAAGGAATTTTGGTGGATGTCACGCGTGTTTTTGATGATTTAAATATGACTGTTACCGGTATTATGGCTAAGAGTGGTAAAGATAGTATCGTTACAATTAATTTAACAATTGAAATCACTAACATCGACCAATTGGAAAAAGTATTTACTAAGATAAAGAATCTTCAGGGTGTAGTGGATGTATTCAGGGCGATAAGCTAGTGGGTAGTGATTTGTATTAGATAAAAGATAATAAATAATAGATAAAAATTAATGAAAGAATTTGACTATGTCAAATTCTTACTATCATTATTATCTCTTATCTTTTATTTCTTATCTCAAAAAGGAAGGCTATTAAGCGGGAGGTATATAATGCGTGCAGTTGTGCAGAGAGTATCTGAAGCGGAAGTCTTGGTAGAAAACAATATAGAGGGAAGCATAAAAACAGGCATTGTAATATTATTGGGTGTTGAAGAATCAGATACACAGGATGATGTTGATTACATGGCTGATAAAATTGTGAATCTGAGAATATTCGAAGATGAAGAGGGCAAGATGAACAGGTCTCTTTTAGATATAAATGGTGCAATTTTGGTAATATCTCAGTTTACCCTTTATGGAGACTGCAGAAAGGGAAGGCGGCCCAGCTTCATTCAGGCAGCAAGACCGGAGAAGGCATCTCAACTCTATGAATCATTTATAGATAAATGTAAAAGTATGTCGATCAAAACCGAGTCCGGAGTTTTCCAGGCTGAAATGAAAGTAAGATTGTGCAATGACGGACCCGTTACCTTGCTTATTGACAGTAAAAAAGTGTTTTAAGGGAGTGAAGCTATATGAAGATAAAATTATTTATTATGGGGGCTTACCAGGAAAACTGTTATGTAGTATTCTGTGAGAAAACCGGGAAAGCTTTTATAGTCGATCCGGGTTATTTTAATGTTCAGCTTGCAGACTATATTGAAGAAAATAAATTAGATATACAATTTATTATTTTAACACATGCTCATGGCGACCATATAGGCGGGGTAGAGGAAGCAAAACAGAAATTTGATGCGCCTGTATATATACATAAAGAAGAGGCTTCCATTCTAAGAAATGCTGAAAAAAATGCTTCCATACATATTTGGGGAAGAAAAATATCAATAGAGCCTGATAGATTATTAAAAGATGGCGAAGTAATAGAGGTCGGTGAAATGAATTTAAAAATAATACATACTCCCGGACATTCGCCAGGCTGCATATGTATTTATGCAGGAACGGTTCTGTTTAGCGGAGATACTCTTTTTGCGGATTCCATCGGAAGAACTGATTTTCCTGAATCATCAACGGAAGCCATTATAAAGTCGATCAAAGAAAAAATATATACTCTTCCTGAAGACACTCAAGTCTTTCCGGGACACGGTCCGAGCACCACAATAGGTTATGAGAAAAAACACAATTATTTTGTCAGAGCGGACTAATGATGGAATTTTATTCCTTCCTGAATTATTCATTATTAATTATTCATTCGAGGAAATTTAAATTTCCTCAGCGAAAGGGCGAGTAGTTTGAAATTTGTCTGCATCGGCGACAGTCTGACTTTTGGTTATGGAGTTGCAAAAAATCAGTGTTGGACAAGAATACTTGAGGGAAAATTTAATACCGAGGTTGTAAATAAAGGCATTAATGGGCAATTAACTTCTGATATGACGTTAAGATACAATAGAGATGTGATCCAAGAAAAGCCTGATCATGTGATTATTATGGGCGGTACGAATGATTTTTTACATGGCATGCCTTTAAATACTGTAATAGACAATATTATATTTATGGTAAACCTAACCTTGGAAAAAAATATTGTGCCCATGATAGGGATTCAAATGCTGACTGACCCGATTATGGCAGCAAGACGATGGTCAGATGATACAGATTATGCTGAGGTAAATAATAAAATAAGCCTGTACAGAGAATGGGCTTATAATTATTCAAAATCTAATAATATTAAAATATTTGACTTTTATGATGCATTTAACAGATATCTTATGAATAACAGCAGTGATACTTTATATTTTGATGGATTGCATCCTACACCAGAAGGGCATGAGCTTATGGCTGCGGTTATAATGCATGAATTATTAAAGAGAGAGGCTTCATAGAGCTATGTTGACGATATATATAAATGAGAGTGGGTACAGATATGAAACAGAAGAATTGATTAAATTGTTTGTACCGCCTTCCGGTTTTACTTTTATAGAAGATCCCTTGCTTTCCATATCAGACACTCTTTTTTCTGCTTCCGCAAATAGAAGCGATGATGATGAATTGATGCAGGAAGATCATAATTCTGTGATTTACAGATTTCCCTTGCTATCGATTAAATTAATTCATATAGATAATTATGTTTACTTAACTCTGGACCTTGTTAATGAAGGCCAAATAATCAGAACCGTATCCACACCTGAGATATTGGAAAATAATAAGGACTGCAGTAAGAAGGAGATAAAGGACGCCGTTAAAAGAGCTGTTTTCCTAATTCTTGCAGATTATTATAAATATCGTCCGCCATGGGGGATATTGACCGGTGTCCGACCGACAAAAATTGTCAATGAGTATATAGTAAATGGCATGGGCGAAGAGGATATAATTAAAAAGTTAAAATACTATTATTATATTGAAGATGAGAAGATAAATCTGTTACTAAAGGTATGCAGAAATGAAAGAAAAATATTAGGAAATACTTCGACCGATGAAGTAAGCGTATATATAGGTGTTCCATTTTGCCCATCAAGATGTATTTATTGCTCTTTTGCATCCTATCCATCCGAAGAAAAAAATATGGATATATATCTTGAAGCCATTTCAAAGGAAATTCAATTTGTCGGCAATATGCTGTCTGAAAATGGATCAAAAATCGAAACCCTATATATTGGAGGCGGAACGCCTACAGCTTTAACTGAATCACAGTTAAGCAGACTGCTTTCATGTATTCAGAACAACTTCGATTTAAAAAGTTTAAAAGAGTATACTATAGAGGCAGGAAGGCCTGATACTTTAACAAAAGAAAAATTGAATATAATGAAGAATAAAGGCGTTAACCGCATCAGTATCAATCCACAAACCATGAAGGATGAAACATTGAAATTAATTGGAAGAAAACATTCATCCAAAGAAATAGTGGACATGATTTATCTTGCGAGAGAATGCGGCATGGATAATATAAACATGGATTTGATTGCCGGACTGCCGGAAGAAACGCCGGAAGATTTCAAATCATCCTTAGATATATTATTGGAACTGAAGCCGGAAAATATAACGGTACATACTCTTGCTCTAAAACGAGCGTCTAAATTGAAAGAAATAAGGGAAGAATATAATTATGAAGCTGAAAATGCTGTAGTGGAAATGCTGGAAATATCCAGAGAGCTGCTGGAGAGCAAAGGATATACTCCATACTATATGTATCGGCAAAAATATATGTTTGGAAACCATGAAAACGTAGGATATAGCAAACAAGACAGGTTTTGCATTTATAATGTGCGGATCATGGAAGAAAAGCAAACTATTATTGCGCTTGGTGCAGGCGGAATATCAAAGATTTACTATCCGTCTGAGAACAGGCTGGAACGTGTACCCAATGTATCAAACTATGAAGTTTATATCGATAGAATTGACGAAATGCTTGACAGAAAGAGGAAATTGGTATTTGCAAATATTGACAACAAAATTAAAAATACATTATAATTAATAAGTTAAAGTAAATATATGAAATGCTGTGAAGGAAACAGTAATAATACTTCTCGTCCCTGACTACGGGATGTAGAAGTTTTTGCATTTTTATGTTTAATGATCGTTTTATTGATTTGTGAAATACTTAATCATTAATATCAATCAGGAGGAAAATAACCATGCTTACACAAGCGCCCAGAGGTACGAGGGATATACTCCCTGATCAAGTTTATAAATGGAATTATTTAGAAAAAATATTCAGAGATATATGCGGAAGTTATGGTTTTGAAGAAATCAGAACTCCTATGTTTGAACATACTGAGTTGTTTAAACGCGGTGTCGGAGATACAACTGATATCGTAGAGAAACAAATGTATTCTTTTGATGATAATGGCGGAAGAAATATAACCCTTAAGCCGGAGGGGACCGCCTCGGCAGTGAGGGCATTTGTAGAAAACAAGATGTATTCCAATGTACAGCCTACAAAATTATTTTACATAACTCCTTGTTTCAGGTATGAACGTCCGCAAGCAGGCAGATTACGTCAATTTCATCAATTTGGAATAGAGGTGTTTGGTTCAAGCGATCCACTTACGGATGCGGAAGTTATTGGTGTTGCTATAGATTTTTTTAATAAAATTGGCATAAAGAATTTAGAATTAAGAATAAACAGTATTGGCTGTCCTGACTGCAGAAATCAGTACAGAGAGGCGTTGAGGAGCTTTTTATCAGATAAACTGGAAGGTCTCTGTGAGACTTGTAAAGGGCGTTATGACAGGAATCCAATGCGAATATTGGATTGCAAGTCCGAAGCATGCAGGCAGAAAGTACAAGGTGCACCGAAGATGATCGATTATCTGTGCGAGGCATGCAGAGATGACTTTAATTCATTGCAAGACAATTTGAGTACCATGAATATAGATTTTGTCATTGACCCTGATATCGTTAGAGGTTTGGATTATTATACAAAGACAGCTTTTGAAATCATCTCTAATGAAATAGGTGCTCAAGGTACCGTATGCGGAGGCGGAAGGTACGATAATCTTATTGAAGAATTAGGAGGCCCTTCCACACCCGGAGTAGGTTTTGGCATGGGTATCGAAAGACTGATTTTAACTCTTGAGAAGAATAATATTGATATTCCGAAAGAAAATTTAACCGATGTATTTGTTGCTGTGCTGGGTGAGGAATCGAAAAAGGCTGGTATTAAAATATTAAAGGAATTGAGATGCAACGGAATCAAAGGGCAAATGGATCTATTGGGGCGCAATTTAAAATCTCAGTTTAAATATGCCGATAAATTAAATGCTGCCTATTGTATAGTTGTTGGAGAAGAAGAACTCAAAGAAAATGCTGTTTTATTAAAAGATATGCGAAGCTCTGAACAAGAAAAAATAGAATTATCCGAGATTATTGATGTAATAAAGAAAAGACTATAATCAAAGGAAAGGAAGAAATTGATGAGTAAAATTTATAAAAGAACACATATGTGTGGTGAATTAAGAAATGAGCATATAGATAGTACTGTTGTATTGAACGGTTGGGTACAACGCAGAAGAAATCTTGGGGGCTTGGTTTTCGTTGATTTAAGGGATAAAACCGGAATCGTTCAAATAGTATTTGACAAGGATATTTCATCCGATGCGTTAGATATGGTGGAAAAAATAAGAAGTGAATACGTAATAGGTGTAAAAGGAATTGTAAAGGAACGAGAATCAAAAAACAAAGACCTGCCTACTGGCGAGGTGGAAGTTTTTGCAGATAGTGTTATAATCTATTCAGAATCAGAAACACCGCCTATTTACATAAAGGATGATGATGATGTATCTGAAAGCCTGAGACTGAAATACAGATATTTGGATTTAAGAAAATTCAAGATGCAGAATAATCTTGGCCTGCGCCATCAAATAACGCAGATAACCAGAAGATTTTTTGATGATGAAGGTTTTATTGACGTAGAAACTCCTGTACTTATTAAGCCTACTCCGGAAGGCGCGAGGGATTATCTGGTTCCGAGCAGAGTGAATCCCGGAAATTTCTATGCTTTGCCTCAATCACCTCAAATGTATAAACAATTATTGATGCTTTCGGGATTTGATAAGTATTATCAAATTACAAAATGCTTCAGAGATGAAGACCTTCGTGCTGACAGACAGCCGGAATTCACCCAAATAGATTTGGAAATGTCTTTTGTAGATATTGATGATGTAATAA
>JAAYPU010000047.1 GCA_012519645.1 Clostridiales bacterium
CTGAATAGCAGGCTCTAATTCTGATTGTAATTGTTCAATAACTTTTGCTTCCAACCAAGCTTCTTCTGCTAAGAATATATCTTTGATTGGTTGTGGCAAGCTGTTCCATTTGTCTGCATTAAATGCCCAAGAATGATATGGTGCCATGTTGATTCCTAAAGGCATTCCAGTTTTCATAACATCAGCAAAGTTTTGAGCTTTCAATACAGTTGCATCCAATCCCAATGTACCGTCAACTGTACCTTTTTCTAATGCTAAATATGTTTCAGACATAGGAATTGTAATAGGAACTCCGCCTAATCCTTTAACAACGTCTGCCCAAGCGCCAGTTGCACGGATTGTCTTACCTTTAATATCAGATAATTTTGTGAAAGGTTTTGTCATGAACAGATAAGCTTCAGTACCGCCTGCATTTACTCCATAAGGCATAAGTCCTGCTAATTCTTTTTTAACTTGTGGTTGTTCACACATTTTTTTGAAAATTTCTATTTCTGCTTTTACATCTTCTATCGGATTTAAATTATACATCCAAATCATTGAAGCATTATAGAGTTTAAAACCGTTTTTAGAATAACCAGGTCTTGGCCATCCAAAATCTGCAACACCGTCTGCTATTTCTGCAGCTGCTTCTGAACCGCTAATCAGTGTACCGCCCGGATAATAATCAAATGTGATTTTACCCTTGGACACTTCTTTGATATGGTCAATAAAAGCAAGGTCTACAAGTGCATATGTTTGTGGTGGTGTATCAAGCGCAGCATAAGTTAACTTAACTTCCGGTATTTCTGTTTCTTTACTAGTATCCGGACCCGGAGCTGGAGCCGGTTCAGCTTTTTGAGCACATCCGATTACGCTGACAGCTAAAATCATAACCATCACTAAAATCGAAACCATTTTGAACGTATTAGTTCTTCTCATAAATACATCTCTCCCTTAAATTAATTAAATTAAATTAAATTAAATTAAATTAAATTAAATTATATTTATTTACACCCACTAGTTTATCCAACTAGATTCGGTAAAAATAAAACGATACCCGGGAATAATAACATCATTATGGTATGAACAAAGTCGGCCCCAACAAACGGTGCTGTCCATTTAAATATTTTATGCACCTGAAGTTTATCATCGAGTGCAGGCATACTATATACTACCAACCCGACAGGAGGCGTCAGCTGCCCGATTTCAGTTACTCTTGTAAGGATAACCCCAAACCAAATAGGATGGAAACCAAGTTCCAATATCAACGGATAGAAAATAGGAATGGTCAGCATCATCATGGCATTACCGCTCATGAAGCAGCCCAATACCATATAAATCAATATGATGACTACCATAATCATCATCGGCGGCAGGGATAATCCTCCTACTGCTTCTGCAACTACTGTTGGGAATGTGGTTACAGTAGAAAAATACATGAAAACTTGTGCGCCCATCAAAATAACATAATACATACCTGATACCTTTATAGTATCAATAATGGCAGTTTTGAACCTTTGCCAGTCCATTCTTCTTCTTGCTATGGTAATAACAAGTCCGCCTGTAACACCCATAGCGCCTGCTTCAGTAGGAGTAAACCAACCTAAAAGCATACCGACGAAAACAAATACGATCAAAGTCAGCACTTCGCCGCCCTGCTTTAAGGAACCTAATTTTTCTTTGAAGGTAGTCTTTACGCCTGAACTTGGTCCAATGTGAGGCCATTTCTTAGTAAGAAAAGCAATAAGGACAATATAGAACAAAGCCTGAGTGATTCCCGGAATAAAGCCTGCCATGAACAAACTCTTAATAGAGTTTCCGGTTACTATACCGTATACCATCAAGGCAGCACTAGGAGGTATCAATAAACCTATGGTACCGCTTGCGGCTATTACTGCAGCTGAAAAATGAGTATCATAATTATATCTTTTCATTTCAGGTAATGCAGTTGAACCGATTGTCAAAGCAGTGGTCAATCCGGAACCGCTTATAGCTGCAAAACCAGCACAAGCAGCCGTGGTAGCCATTGCCATACCACCGCCAAAACGGCCTAACCATTTTGACGCAATGTTAAACAAATCGGTACCCAGACCTGATACAAGAATAACATTTGCCATCAGTATGAACATTGGAATAACAGCATAATCATAGCTGGAAACAAATTCAAAAGGAATTATTCCAAATTTGGAGAATGCCGCAGCAGGGCTTATTAATATGCAAAGTCCTAAGAAGCCGATTAGCATCATGGTAGCTCCTATAGAGAGGCCAAGCCCCATTAATACCAATAATGCTATCATACCTATACCGCCAACCATTAATGGACTCATTTCGCATCAGCTCCTTTCAGTCCTTTTATAATGTTGAATATAACTAATATGCAGGTAATGATTAATGAGATGAGAAATAATAGTCTAAAAGGAAATAATGAAAAATATAATGTTTCTGTAAATTCACTGGAAAGACGTTTCATCATAATTACATAGCTTTGCCATGTGATCAAGCCGAAAACAAATAAAAATGCCAATTCAGAAACGAGAAACTGCACTTTTTTTACCATTGGCGGCATCATATCAACAAACACATCTACCTTAACATGTCCTTTTTTATACGTAGTATAAGCGATTGCCAAGCTGGCGCTTACTGCAGCTCCTAAAGTAATTAGATCGAATGCACCCAGTACGGGATGGCTTATTGCACGACCTATTACGTTAATCGTAATTATGGCTACAATAAATGATAATGAAATGCAGGATAAAAACACTACGAGTTTCATTATAACTTCGATGAACTTCTCGAATTTAGCCATTCAGATCCCCCTATCTTACTTTTAATATTTTAAAATAAAGTTATAACTATTGCATAATTCAAATACTCAATTAAATAGATAAAAAACAAATTTTCAGTTCTGCATAACTATATATATGGACCAGATATACATAGTGTTTTTTAGTAATTAATTGAATGATAATAATTTAACGTTTTAGCTTTTGCTTGAACGTTTTAGCATTTAATAACTTTTTACTATACAAACACCTCCCTATTTGTATATAATTATCTATTTCATATTCAATTATCGTTAATAAAGAAACAAAAGAATTAGGATTATTAGAGAAATAGTAGTAAACTTGATTATATTTATTTATGTCCAGTATACCTTCTTTTGTTTTGACTGTCAATTTGTTTAATAAAATTTCATCGTCCCCCAGAATGCATACTTTATTTAATCTATTATTAAATTACTTTATTTTATTTGATTAAAAGCCCGTAATTAAGCGTCTTATGAACATCAAAACCGACATCTAAAAAACAACAAAAATGGTACAAAATTAAACGCAGGAGGCTCAATTTTGTAAAGCTTCCTGCTATATGTTAAGAACGACAAGAAAATGGTTAAAGATATCTGAATACTTTCTTGCCGTGATATGAGGAAATATTATGGATTTATCAAAGCTCCTTTTGTACTTCCTCCACTATTTCCTTCATCCTTTTCAAATGCGCTTCCTTTCCCCATGAGTATTGGGGCGGATGCCAGTCAATTGTTTTTAAGTTTTCCACTATCTCAGGGAGGACGTTAAATGGTATGGATAAAAACAGTCTGCCTTCAGGAAACAGTTTTCTCGCCTTCATGCCATGATGAAGCCCTGTAACCATCATGTTGACTTCTCCGCTTACATAAGGATACATATAAAGAAACTGACATCCTATAACGATTGACCCTTTTGCATTCCACGCTGCTCCGGTTCGATACGTATATGCTCTCAGAATGATTTCAGCCTGCTCTGCATTAGCAGTTACAATAAATAAATCCGGATCAAAATTAATTTTGTCTAAAGGAGCAAAAACAACATATTTAACGCTGCCTTTTTCAAATCTATTCATATTGATATACAGTTTCCTGTTTGCACGTGGATCTTCATACACTCCAAGTTTTGCCCCGACCTGACCTCTCTCAAATATAGGATCGCCTTCTTCCATTCCCAATAATATCGGCCCAGCTTTGCATTCATGATTGTCTGCAGTGGTATAAAAAGCGTCTTCTGAATCCTGAGCTTCCTTCAACATCTCACAGAAAGCCAGTTTTTTTTCTGATTTATGAATTCCAACGGGTTTTGTCATAAGAAATTTAACTCCCACAGGTTTAAATTCAAAATCGAATTTATTAAATATCGATAAATCTTGTTTATTATACATTATAACTCAGCTCCTCCTTAAAATTCGCAGCAACAATTTATCCCATACTTCCGAAAATTAAATTCGGAAGCCAGGTAGCAATTGATGGAAAGGCTATTATTATAGCAATGCACACAAGTAAAGCTCCTACAAAAGGCCATACACCTTTGAACAATGTTTCAACTCTAACGGAAGGTGCAACACTTTTCATTATATAAATGTTCAAGCCCACCGGCGGTGTAATGCTTCCCATGACAGTTACTAAAAGTATGATAACTCCAAACCATATAGGATCATAGCCCATAGTATTTACAACCAGCGGATAGAAAATCGGTACTGTGAGCAGTATTAATGCCAAAGCGTCAATAACACAGCCTAAAATCAAATAAATCACAATAATTATAGCCATGACAGCAAAATTCGGAAGGTTAAACGCTGTTACCCATGATGACAATTGAAATGGAATGCGCGACAAAGCAAAAAATCGTCCGTAAACCACTGCGCCTGCAATCAATAAAAATATCATCGCACTTAATTTTGTCGTATCAAAAAGAGCAAGCTTCAACTTGTTTAAATCCATTTTCTTTTCAAACAGTGTAAGGACCAATAAAGCGATAGCACCGACAGCACCTGCTTCAGTAGGAGTAAACCATCCAATGAATAATCCCCCTAACGAAACAACAAATACCAGAATAACTTCAATGAGTCCATCGGTTTTAATAGTAGCTAAGATTTCCTTTCTGTCGGCCTTTTCTCCTGCAGGTCCTAAAGAAGGATCTCTTTTACATAATATATAAATAGTTACCATATTAGCTGCGGTAAGGAGAATACCCGGCAAAACGCCTGCCATAAATAGCCGTCCAATAGACTGCTCTGTTGCAATTCCATAGATTATAAACAGTACACTCGGAGGAATCAAGCTTCCTATGGAAGCTCCCGCAGCAATACTTGAAGCTGCTAATATGTCCCCATATTTATATTTTTTCATTTCCGGATAAGCGATGGTTCCAATAGTTGCTACACTTGCTGCTAAGGAGCCGCAAATAGCGCCAAAAAGCGCACAGGCTAATTGTGCAGCCAATGCCAATCCGCCTCTTCTGTGCCCAATCAATTTATGCGATAATCTAAAAAGCCCTGAACCTATTCCGGAATAATATGCAACAAATCCCATAAAGACAAACATAGGCACTACCGTTAACGAATATGACGAGAAATTCGTAAAAATATCTTTAGAAATAATATTAAAGGCTGCTGCAGGCGAACGCAAAAAGCAGAGTCCCCAAAATCCCGTAAGCAGCATTGCGTAGCTTACCGGCATTCCTAAAAACATTATTATAAGAAAAATCAATAATCCTAATATACCTGCTATTGCTGGAGTCATCTTATTGTCCTCCTTCTTTTGAGCTTAATAATTTTTCAGGATGATTTTTTATAATTCTTATACCTTCTATTATATTGATCAATGGTGTTATGGTAAGAAGTATAAATCCTATACAAATCAATACCATTAAATATACGATGGGAAGCCTCATTACCGGGCTTACGTCTCCCACCTGAACCCTGCTTATTGCATAAAGTATAAGATTCCATGCAATTAAAATAAAATTTATAAAAATAACAATATTTACAATTATCGTTATGATTTTAGCTTTCTTTTCCGACATCTTTTCCAAAAGAAATGTAAGATTTGTATGCCCGCCTTCTACAGCGCAATTTGCTAAAGCAAAGCTAATCGATATCAAAGATAAATAGCATACTATTTCATACACTCCAAATATCGGCATTTCAAACAACGCACTTCTTGTAATAACATTCAATACTACCAACGCACAATTTAAAAAAAGTACGATTGCAGCAATATAATCTAATCTTTTAGCCAGCATCTTGAAAAACTTTATCGCATTATCCATATGACCACCTCTTCCTTAAGAATTGTTGTGTATCCGATGCTATCGGATACACAACTTATTAGAAATATTGGTTGGGAGGGATTATCCTATTTCAATTTGTCATATTCCTCGTTGTATTTCTCTCCTAATTCGAAAAGAAGTTTCTTAGCTTCTTTGCCCGGTAATCCTTTTTGGTCTAATTCTTCAGCATAATCATCTAATATATGAGCAATTCTATCTTTCCACCGTTTTGTTTCTTCAGGCGTTAATTCAATAACTTCCTGTCCGGTTTTTTCTACAGCATATTTCAAACCAATTGAACTTTCATTATCAAAGAAATGAACAACTATATCTTTCCATATTTTATCGCATGCTCTTTCAATACCATCCTGAACATCCTTAGGTAATGAATTCCAAGTATCTAAATTCATTACTATAGCTTGCAAGCCATTGTACATAAAAGGCATCAATGTGGTATATTTTGTAACTTCTGCATTATGCCATGTCTGCAATGTTTCGTCACTTGCAAGCGTACCCTGTACGATTCCTTTCTGCAGCGCTTCATATCCATCCTGATGTGACATGGAAACCGGTTTAGCGCCTAAAGCAGTAAGCGACGGTGCATCAGAACCTATACATCTGATTTCCATACCGGCCAAGTCTTCTAATGTACGTACCGGTTTTGTGGTGTGAAGGTTACCCGGTCCGGTACATATTAGCATTAATACTTTTACATCATGAAATTCTTTGGGATCCAACTCTCCAACGAGGTCTCTGAATGTATAGCTCGCCGCATATCCGCTTTTAAAAGGCACTCCTGACTTTTTCAAAATATCACTTACTAAAAAACGTCCGTTAACCCACGACAAGGACTCATGACCCATATCTGCTGCGCCTATAGCAACACCGTCATATATTTTTCCGCCTTCGAGTAATGTCCCTCCGGGATAAGTAGTTATTTTCACACGACCGTTTGTCTCTTTATCGATTTCTGCCAGTA
>JAAYPU010000048.1 GCA_012519645.1 Clostridiales bacterium
AGTGGTTTTAATAACTGACAACTGAAAACTGAAAACTGAAAGTTAAGGTTGACTTTGCTTCTCAAAGTCTAAAATACTAAAAAGAAATTTTTTAAATATTATTAGAGAAATTTGTATATCAAATTTCTTCATTATCTTTCAGTCGTCAGTTGTCAGTTATCAGTTGGAAAAGTTGGTGTGTTATGAAAAGTTTTTTACCTGTTTCAAAAGAGGATATGAAAAATAGGGGATGGAATGAGCTGGATTTTGTCTATATAATAGGAGATGCATATGTAGATCATCCTTCCTTTGGACATGCAATTATAAGCAGGGTATTGGAAGCCAACGGATATAAGGTTGGTATCATCTCTCAACCTGATTGGAAGGATGTAAATGCATTTAAGCGTCTTGGAAAACCCAGGCTCGGCTTTCTTATATCATCAGGAAACGTTGATTCCATGGTGAATCACTATTCGGTTTTTAAAAAGAGAAGGAAAAAGGATGCTTATTCTCCCGGCGGCAAATCAGGATCAAGACCCGACAGAGCGGCTATTGTATATGCTTCTAAAGTACGGGAGGCGTATAAGGATGTGCCTGTTATCATTGGCGGGCTGGAAGGCAGTCTTAGGAGGTTTGCTCATTATGACTACTGGGATGACAAAATAAGGCGTTCCATACTTATGGATGCCAAGGCAGACTTAGTGATATACGGAATGGGCGAAAAGCCTATCGTAGAAGTTGCAGATGCCTTGAACGCAGGTATTAAAATAAAAGACATTCAATGGATAAAAGGAACCGTTTTTAAAAGCAATACTCTTGAAAATATTCAGGAATATGTGATGCTTCCTTCATATGAAAGCATTGTTGAATCAAAAAAATCATATGCAAAGAGCTTTATGATACAATATAAAAATAATAATCACTTTTGCGGAAAAACACTGGTTGAGCAGTATGATGCAAATACATTTGTCATACAAAATCCGCCTCCAGAACCAATGAATAAAGAAGAAATGGACGCGGTGTATGCATTGCCGTACATGGGCACATACCATCCCATGTATGAAGAATTGGGAGGAGTACCTGCGCTGGAAGAAGTGAAATTCAGCATTACCAGTACCAGAGGATGCTTCGGGAATTGCAGTTTTTGTGCTCTCGCATATCACCAAGGCAGGGTGGTACAGCCCAGAAGTCGTGCTTCAATTATTGAAGAGGGTAAAAAATTAAGCCAACGCGAAGACTTTAAAGGATATATTCATGATGTTGGAGGACCTACGGCAAACTTCAGACAGGCTGCATGCGAAAAGCAAAGACTTTATGGCACATGCACCGAAAAAGATTGCCTTTTTCCGGAACCATGCGGCAACTTAAATATCGATCATAGGGAATACATTGATATTTTGAGAGAATTAAGAAAAATAAAAGGTGTGAAAAAGGTATTTGTCAGATCAGGTGTCCGATATGATTATGCTATTTATGATAAAAGTAAAGAGTTTCTTGAAGAGCTCTGCAGGTATCATATAAGCGGATATCTTAAAGTAGCACCGGAGCATGTTTCGGATGAGGTGCTTCGACGTATGGGGAAACCATCCAAAGCTGTTTTTGACAAATTCGTGAAAGAATTTAAAAATATAAATAAACGTATCGGCAAGGAGCAGTATATCATTCCTTACTTTATATCTTCACATCCGGGTTCCACATTGCAGGATGCTGTTGAATTGGCAACATACATGAAAGAAAACGGGTTTATCCCTGAGCAGGTTCAGGATTTTTACCCCACTCCCGGGACATTGGCAACATGTATGTATTTTACAGGATATGACCCCAGGAACATGGAAGAAGTATATGTTCCTAAAAGCAAAGAAGAAAAGGCTATGCAGCGTGCATTATTGCAATTTAATCGTCCTGAGAATTATGATTTAGTATATAAAGCACTTATGAAAGCCGGAAGAAAAGATTTAATCGGCTTTGATAATAAATCTTTAATTAAGCCGCGAAATAGGAGAAACAGCGATGGAGATAATAAGAAAGCTCCCTCAAATATTGGAAGAAAGCGAAAAAGAATTTAATAATCAACTTTATTCAGATGAAGCGATAGGATATATCGTAAAAGAAAAAGTCCTTGCGGATAAAGGCGGTGTTTTGAAAAATCAATTGGTTTATGCCGACAACATAAAGTATATGCAATATTTGCTCAGGGAAAATGACTTAGAAGGAAAAATTAAGCTTATTTACATAGACCCGCCATTTTGCAGCAATACGGATTATAAAATCGATATCCGCAGGTCATCAAATAAAATTGAAAAAATCCCGCTTATTGAGCATTTTGCATATAAGGATACATGGCAGCAGGGGTTGGAAGGCTATCTTAAAATGCTATGCATAAGGCTCTTTTTTATGAAGGAATTATTGAGTGAAACCGGCAGCATTTTTCTTCACTTAGATTGGCATGTTGTACATTATGTAAAGGTTCTTATGGATGCAATTTTTGGAGAAGAGCGTTTTGTCAATGAAATTGTCTGGAGTTATAAATCCGGCGGTGTCAGCCATAAATATTTTGCGAGAAAACATGATACTATTCTTTTCTATTCGAAAACCAAGTCATACACCTTTAATGTCATTAAAGAAAAGTCCTATAACAGGGATTTGAAGCCATATCGTTTTAAGGGCGTGAAGGAATATAAGGATGAAAATGGATGGTATACAATGGTGAACATGAAGGATGTCTGGAATATAGACATGGTAGGCAGAACATCGGGTGAAAGAGTGGGGTATGCGACTCAAAAGCCTGAGATGCTTCTTGAGAGAATACTTTTAGCCTGTACCAATGAAGGTGATATTTGCGCGGACTTTTTTTGCGGAGCCGGTACATTAGGGGCAGCAGCTTCAAAGCTTAATCGGAGCTGGCTCTTATGTGATTCGAGTAAGATTGCCTGCATGATGTCACATAAAAGAATGATACAAAAAAATGTTGGGTACGAATATGCGACGATGCAAGATGATGACGATGCCACAAAGACTTATATTGAGTTTGATAAATTTGAGATAGCAGATGGCAATGTGCAGATTTCATTAGGCAGATACGGATATATCGATGAAAAAAATATACCTGTCCATTCAAAATATTTAGAGAATATCAAAGAAATAATCGAAAAAGATTCGCTGAAGCTTATAGAATACTGGAGCATTGACACAGCATATGATCATAAGGAATTTATGCCGAAGTGGCATTTTGCAAGAACTTCGGACAAGCTTGCAACTGAAGTGTTTTTTAAGTATGCTGGGAAGGATGACATTGCCATTAGAATATTGGATGTTTTTGGAAATGAAACATTTGTTGTAAAAGGTCTCGGGTCTCAGGTCTAAGGTGTCAGGAAAAGTGATTAGTAGTTAGTGATTAGTGATAAGTGAACGTAGGAATTTGACATTGTCAAATTCCCTCCTTAAACTATTAGTACTTAGTTTTTAGTTCTTAGTTAATAATATATAAGGGAGGATAAATTAATGAATTACAAAGCGGATATTGGAGTATTTGGGGGATCGGGCTTCTATTCTTTTTTAGATGGCGTTGAAGAAATCGATATCGAAACCCCTTATGGAAAGCCAAGCGATAAAATTGCCATTGCTACAATAAATGGGAAAAAGGTTGCTTTTTTACCGAGGCATGGCAAACATCATAGCCTGCCGCCGCATAAGGTTCCTTACAAAGCAAACATATATGCGATGAAAATGCTGGGAGTTAAAGCTCTGATATCACCATGCTCATGCGGAAGCCTTCAGAAGGACATAAAACCTGGTGATTTTGTTATTTGCGACCAATTTATTGACAGGACTTATGGAAGAGAGATTACCTTTTTTGAAGGTCTTGAAGTAAAACATATCAGTGCGGCAGACCCTTATGATGAGAAATTAAGACAAATAGCCATAGAATCTGCAAAAGAAATCGGTATTACCTGTCATGAAAGAGGGACTATAGTAGTTATTCAAGGGCCGCGATTTTCTACAAAGGCAGAAAGTAAATGGTTTACTGATATGGGATGGCATGTGGTCAACATGACACAGTTTCCGGAAGGTTATCTTGCAATGGAACAAGAGATTCCTACAGTAAATGTATCTTTGGTAACAGATTATGATGCAGGTTTAGTTGCGGAAGAAAATATTGAACCTGTAACTATGGAAGAAGTTTTTAAGGTTTTAAATGACAACATTGAAAGAGTCAAAGCGCTAATTTATAAAATGATAGAAAAAATAGAAGTATAAACTATTATGAAGTCTAAAAAAGTTCCTGAAAAGGAGCTTTTTTAGACTTTAGAATACGTTTCATGGCTGAAAAAATAAATGAAAAATAAAAGCGAACATTTGTAAAGGTTTTCATAAAAAAATATGTAATTTTTAATTGGGCTTATTGTTTTATTGATTTTATGATGCTAACATATAGAAAAGATTTCAAGTATGGAGTCAAATATATTTAATAATTGAATAATAAATTTAGAAGTAAACAAAGGCGTTTATTAATTTTTAATAATATTCCTTTGTTTTTTTATTTTCTAAATTATATTCATTAAAGCTTATGGCGCGCTAATACCTTTGATGAACAGGCTCAATTATTAGATATAAAAATTAAAGGAGGTACTAAAAAATGAAAAAAATGCGATTTGTAATGATACTATTTATGCTTGTAATGCTTTTGTTACCGTCAACAGTTTTTGCTGCTGAGGCAGCATCAGTCAGTG
The DNA here is from genome assembly GCA_012519645.1 of Clostridiales bacterium. Lineage (GTDB taxonomy): Bacteria > Bacillota > Clostridia > Peptostreptococcales > JAAYPU01 > JAAYPU01. The sequence goes on from JAAYPU010000048.1 coordinate 4,710, forward strand.
ATGCAGTATTTGTAGCAAACAACATATGGATGATGATAGCGACATTCTTGGTTTTTATTATGCATCTTGGTTTTGCAAGCCTGGAGTCCGGTTTAACCAGAGCAAAAAATACCGTAAACATTTTATTTAAAAATACTTTAGTTCCCGCAATAGGTATTCTGACTTATGCAATTATTGGATTTAATCTTATGTACCCGGGAGAATTTATGATTACTGGATTTTTCGGATTCGCCGGCTTTGGGTTATCTAATCCCGAAGGAGCAGCTGGTCTTATTGAATATGCCGGAGGTGGATATACTTTTTGGACTGATTTCCTGTTTCAAGGTATGTTTGCCGCTACTGCAGCTACTATAGTATCCGGTGCTGTAGCTGAAAGAATCAAGCTAAACAGCTTTCTGGTTTTCAGCGCAGTCTATGTTGCGTTTATTTACCCGTGGGTAGGCAGCTGGGTATGGGGCGGCGGTTGGCTTAGCGAAATGGGTTTTCATGATTTTGCAGGATCAACTCTCGTTCATAGCGTAGGAGGATGGGCGGCACTTGCAGGTATTATTGTACTTGGGCCAAGAATCGGTAAATATGTGAATGGTGTAGTTAAACCTATACCCGGACATAATATGCCTCTTGCTACGATAGGTGTGTTTCTATTATGGTTAGGTTGGTTTGGATTTAACGGAGGTTCTGTTCTTTCAGCTGACCCCGGTATGGTATCATATGTTTTAGTAACGACATGTCTTGCGGCAGCTGCCGGAATCATAGGCGCAATGATGCTTTCCTGGATAATGCAGAAAAAACCAGATCTGTCTATGGCGCTTAATGGCTGCCTTGCCGGTCTTGTTGGTATTACGGCCGGAGCAGATGTAATAAGTATAATGGGTTCAGTAATAGTAGGACTTATAGCAGGTTTGATAGTAGTATTATCTGTAATAGCATTTGATAAAGTTAAAATTGACGACCCGGTTGGAGCATTATCCGTTCACTTGGTATGTGGTATATGGGGTACTCTTGCAGTAGGCATTTTTAGTTCGGACTTTTCTTTCTTAACTCAGTTAATAGGCGTGGTGGCATATGGCGTTACATGCTTCATCGCAGCAATAATCATCTTTACTGTTATAAAAGTCGTATTAGGATTACGTGTTTCCAGAGAAGAAGAGCTTAAAGGCTTGGATATTGGTGAGCATGGAATGGAAGCATATGCCGGTTTCCAAATATTTAGGAATCAATGAGTTGCTGCTTGATACTGATCAGAATGAATAAATAAGGAGGGATTTCATGAAACTTATTATCGCATATATTCAACCTGAAAAATTGAATGATGTAAAACAAGAATTATTCAAAGAAGACATTTGCAAAATGTCTATAACAAATTCTCTTGGCTGCGGACAGCAAGGCGGTTACACAGAATCCTACAGAGGATATGAAGTGGAAGTGAATCTGCTTCAGAAAATAAGAATAGAAATAGCAGTTAATGAAGATTATGTTGATAAAACTATTAAAGCCATTATAGCAGGAGCAAAAACCGGTCATATAGGTGACGGAAAAATATTTATTTTGGATCTGGTAGAGTGTATCAGGATCCGTACCGGTGAAACAGGATCAGAAGCTATAGGATAAATTCATTTGTTTTATATTTAAAAGAATAGCAAGCAATTGCTATTCTTTTTTGTTTGAATATATTGGTAAATTTCATAATTGAAATTTACTCAAATTAAGAATTAAGTGTATTCTTAAGAAGATGTATTGACAATAAAAAAGTATGGTCATGTTGCACACTTTCCTATAGAATTTAGTTAACCAAAACAAAAATATAAATAGGAAGGTGATACACATGACCAAGGAC
>JAAYPU010000049.1 GCA_012519645.1 Clostridiales bacterium
CGATTGTTACAGGATTATCTGCAGGAATTACAGATGCGTTTTCTATACTTGGAACTACCATAAACGAATCTAATGGGGACTTTAGTAAAGTAAGCGAAGCAGTAGGATTAGCGATGGAGCAAATCACTAAGACCATCTTTGACTATTTACCAACAATAATGGGGCTTGCTGGTTCACTTGTTTCGGGATTTGCAAAAGCGATAGTTAATAATCTTTCATTAATTCTTAATACGGTTAGTAAACTGGTATTCACTTTGTTGCAAGGATTACTTAAAGCACTACCAAAGATTACAAAAGCAGGAATAGAAGTAATTATGACTTTGGTAAATGGAATACTTGATAACCTACCAGATATCTTAGAAGCAGCAATACAAATGATAGTCACTCTTGCTAATGGAATCATAGATGCATTGCCAGAACTTATACCTGCAATCATAAAAACATTAATAACAATTGTAGACACGCTAATAAAAAATTTAGATTTGATACTTGGTGCAGCATTACAATTAGTAAAAGGTTTAGCAGAAGGTATTCTTTCAGCAGTTCCAATACTGATTCAAGCGTTGCCAGGATTAATAATGGCATTGATTAATTTTTTATTATCCTCAATCCCAGAAATCATCAATGTTGGAATTGAGCTGTTGACTTCACTAGTTGATGCACTTCCTGTAATCATTGCAGCGATAGTAGAAGCAATACCGCAAATCATAAACGGAATCATTAATGCACTCTTTGAGGCACTACCTCAGATCATTGAAGCAGGAATTAACTTGTTTATTAGCTTAGTTCAAGAATTGCCGCAAATTATCACGTTGATTGTAAGTGCAATACCACAAATTATAACAGTCATATTAAACGCTTTAACAGGTAATATTGATAAGTTCATAGGCATGGGTATCACCTTGTTTTCTGCAATCATGCAAAACTTACCTGAAATCATAAAGAATATCGTACAAAGCATTCCGCAAATTATATCAAGCATCATTAGTGCATTTGGTGCTTTAACAAGTGGTATGGCGGATGTAGGTAAAAATCTAGTTAAAGGTTTATGGGATGGCATTCAGTCATTAGCTGGTTGGATAAAAGATAAAGTATCTGGATGGGCAAGTGATCTTTGGAAAGGAATTACTGACTTCTTCGGAATCAAATCACCTTCAAGAAAAATGGCATGGGTTGGTAGCATGTTAATGCAAGGATTAGGTAGTGGTATCGAAACTGATGATGCACCAATCAAGGCAGCAGAAGATTTAACAGATAACATTAATGACATTATGAAAAAGCTAAATACTAATTCATCAATCAATGTAGAAACAAATATCGATACCAACGAAACAAGAAATAGTATTCAAGATGCAATTAAAAACCTGACCATAGATACAAAAGCCTTAGCTGGCAATTTTACGTTTGGATTACCTCAAAAGAATGAAGAATCTTCATCAGCAATAGAAATCACAGTTCCGTTATATCTGGATGGTGAATTAATCAGTGAGGCAACAAGTAGAATTCAAAGTTTAAGAACAGCATCATTAAAACGTGCAATGGGGGTATAGATATGGCATTAGAACTTTTCACAAAGAGTGGAACCTTTATTACTGACATTGAAAAAATACTAACATGCACAAAAAAAGAAACATTATCAGGCGTGCTAACCTTAAACTTTGAAACGCTGATCACTGATGAAATGGAAACCTTAGTAAATGGAACTGATTATACCGTTCTATATGAAAATGAGTACTATGATGTGGTGACAATTCAAAAAGCTTTAAGTAACGGACTATATAAAATTAAATTTAGTTGTGAACATATTTCTTATCGATTAAGTAACTTTTCAAGAAGTTATTTTACTGCGATTGGAACACCAAAAGAGATACTTACTTTGTTACTAAAAGATACAGGATTTTATGCAGGAATAAGTGATATAACTGTTGATCAGACTGTTGCAATCAAAGAAGAAAGCACAGTACGAAGTATGGTTCTGAAGATGGCAGATATGATTGATTGCGATGTCCAATTCACTGGATTTTATGTAAATATGTTTAGTCATCGTGGGAGTTCAGTACCTATTGAATTAATTGATAAAAATGTGGTTTCAATTAGTAAAACAGAAAAAGTAGGATCAAGTGTTCCTTCCTATTCAATAACAGTTAGACCAACTACTAATCTTGTGGTTGGTGATGAATTACACCTTAAGTTTGATAGGTTAGGAATAGATGAAAATGTAAGGCTTCTTGGCATTACAAGCAAACCATTCATTAGTAAAGATTACGACCTTGAAGTGGGGGTAGCTCAATCCACGATTGAAGCAGATCTGGTGTCATTAAAACAAGACTCAATTGAAAATAATAAAAGTTATTATGGTGTGAAGATATCATCTGAAGATGGCTTAACAGTGACAAGAGAAGATAGAAAAGCAAAAGTGATTATGAATGCTGATGAGTTTAGAATGCAAGCAATGGATGATGACTATGTCTTTAGAGATAGACTTTATTTTGATCCAATTGCAGGTAGTTATAAGTTTAAAGGATCAATTGAAGTGGATGCAGGAAGGATAAACATCAACAACAAGTTTATTGTAGACGAAAACGGAAACGCATTTATGTCTGGTGAGTCAACTATTTATGGGGGTAGATACTATGCTGGAGATGTTGATCATAGCGATGGATTTTCGCAAATGACATCAAGTGGTTTTGAGGTTTTTAATAGTACAAATGATATCAAATTAAGACTTGGTTATACCACAGAAGGCGAGGACTTTCC
>JAAYPU010000050.1 GCA_012519645.1 Clostridiales bacterium
CAAAGTGAAGCATATCTACTTTGTTGCCGAGACAAAAGGCTCCATGTCCACAATGCAGCTGCGTATGGTCGAGGAAGCAAAAATCCACTGCGCTCGCGAGCATTTTAAAGCTATCAGTACGGATTCTTTTGTATATGACGTGGTTGACAGTTATGCGGCGCTATTGGATAAGGTGTTGAGTTGATTTATTTCATGAAATATTGACTTTGGGGAAATAGAGGAAAAGATTATGAGACTTATATGTTTTTCAGTTACAAATTATCGTAGTATCACGACAGCTCATAAAATTCAAATGAGTAATTTGACTGTTCTCGTTGGAAAAAACAATGAGGGAAAATCTAATATTTTACGAGCTTTGTCTTTAGCGATGGATATCATGAGATACTATTCTGAAAATCCACGAATTTCTCACATATCCATTCGCTCATTAAGGGTACGCTATAATTGGGAATCGGACTTTCCTATCTCTTTACAGGAACGAAAGCCTAATGGCAATTCATCTATTGATTTAACTTTTGAGCTGACAAATGACGAATTGCAAACTATTAGAACCACAACTGGCATTCGTTTAAATAGCAACTTGCCTATTCGAGTTTCTATGGGTAAATCAGATGCCATAATCGATATCCCCAAACGAGGCACGCCAGCATTTGCTAATGCTACAAACAAGCAACGAATAATCGAATTTGTGTGTAATAAAATTGATTTTAATTTTATTCCTGCAGTGAGAACGGATAACGATGCGATCAGGGTTCTCGAAAGGCTTATTGAGCGAGAATTATATTCCTTGGAGGAAAATCCAGATTATATTAATGCAACTGCCACTATTGAACGTTTACAACAACAAATTTTGGATGATATATCAGCTAGAATCGTTTTACCACTACAAACCTTTCTACCATCAGTTAGAGATATGCAAATTCATATTCAGAAAGACCAACGGAGGGCAGCATTACGCCGGAATATCGAAGTTATTATTAATGATGGAACCCCAACAGCAATTCAATCTAAAGGTGATGGAATAAAAAGCTTAGCTGCTCTTGCAATGCTTAATATATCTAATAGGCCAGACAGGGTTTCGGTTATTGCAATTGAAGAACCAGAATCGCATTTGCATCCAGAAGCAGCGCGGCAGTTATATAAAACAGTATCAGATTTATCAAAAAACTATCAAGTTATTTTAACTACACATAGTCCGTTGTTCGTCAATAGGATGAACTTACAAGAAAATATCATTGTGGATGGAGGGAAGGCAACCCCTGTAAAAAAAATAAAAGAGATCCGCGAAGTATTGGGTACAATTGTTTCAGATAACTTAATTAACGCTGAGTATATTTTAGTGGTTGAAGGAGAAGAAGACAAAATTGTTCTTGAGAAATTACTTCCGAATATGAGTGAGAAAATAAAAAGAGCAATGCATGCCGGAACCTTTATTATTGACCATGTTGGCGGTGCTGGTAATTTACCATATAAGCTTTCTTTACATAGAAGCATTCAATGTAAATATCATATTCTTTTAGATGATGATGATGCTGGCAGAGCAGCCGGTGAGCAAGCAGAGATTCAAGGTTTTGCAACAATTAGAAATATTACATATACAAAATGTAATGGTTCTCCGAACGCAGAGTTAGAAGACTGTTTTGCCGTAACTGCATATAAACAGGCAATTTTAGACGAGTTTGGAGTTACTCTTGATGTAAGCGAATTTCGAAGTAATGGAAAATGGTCGGACAGAGTAGCCACTTGTTTTAGGTCTCAAGGCAAGCAATGGGGCGATAGAATTGAGAAAAAAGTGAAATTTGTTGTGGCAAATGCAGTCCCAGCCGATGCGAACATTACACTGAACCCGCATAAACGCACTTCGATAGATGCGCTTGTTACCGCCATAGAAGAAATGATTTAATCATTTTCTCATTGCTACTGCGACTAAAGAGAGGTGCCATCCGTCTTGGGACAACGCCTCTCTTCCTGCTTTTCCGTATCGGTTTGGGGTATGGTTCAAAATGTTTCCCTATTGAACTGCGCCTTTACCGTGAGGTTTTTTATATCTATTAACAATACCAGTCAATAAAATCCTTAACATCATTCGTTAAAACGATTCTTCAATTCTTCGATAACATCTCTGAATTTTTCGGAAGTAAAGGATGGATTAGAACGAAATATCTTGAGTCTTCCCAGCGTTTTATATTCTTGTATTTGCCTGGTTGCAAATAAATTTTCTTTAAGCTTGCTGCGTATTTCCGAAAACTCACTCTTTAACCATTCCGCAAGCTCCAAATCTTCGTCTGATCCCAAGGAAATTCTTTCCAAACCCTCCTCTATTCGCTGCTTCATCATATCAACACTGCTTCTTTTCATGGAAATAATGGATTCGAAGTATCTTTTCCGTTCCTCCAGCGTATATACAAGAGTTTTTTTTCTATTTTTTATCTCGTCATCTACAACAGCTATAACTACATCCATTCTCCGTTGCAGGTTTCTAACTCTTCCTTTGCCTCATCGATCTTGGTTAAAACATCTCTAAGCTCAAAAGCTTCGCGGAAGGATAGTGCAAAATCACCTGACACCCACACAGTAATAAGTAATACGCAAACAGTAAGCAATGTTGCAGGAAAAGATAGTATTATTTTTTCAACACTTGGATGAATAACCTGTACCATTAATATGGCAAGAAAACCCCATGTTGCAGATGCAGTTAAGCAAATACGGCCTTGGAAGTTATACCTTCTATTGGAATAATCCCAATAACGTACTTTAAACAATGCTTCCATAACCGTCCCCGTTATATACTCTATAACAGTTCCCCCTAAAACACCTAACATATAAATAAAAAATATATTGCTTTTATATCCATTGGATAAAAGCAATAGCATAATAGATCCGCTTCCATATAGAGGCAGAAATGGCCCGTTTAAAAAGCCTCTGTTTACCCATCTGCCGCTCTTGCCGGATACATATACGGATTCAAATATCCATCCAAAAAAACAATATATAAAGAAAAAAGAAAGCCATTGAAGCATATTGTATTGGTACATTTCCAGCCCTTCTTTCTTATTAGCAAATTATTCCTTGTTATTTAATTCTTTATTTAATCTTTCGACCTCTTTTTTTAATGAACTTACTTGAGCCAATGCAGCAAGTGAAAAAACAAAGGCTATTGGTGCAAGCAAACCAATATACTCCATAAGTCCACCTCCTCTTTTATTTGGATTTCAATAAATCACGTATTTCTTCAAGTAATATTACTTCTTGTGGTGGTGCAGGAGGAGCAGGTTCCTCTGCAGGCTTTTTCTTTTTAACAGAAGATAAAAGCTTTATAAAAATAAAAATTGAAAATGCAATTATTATAAAATCTACTATTGACTGTATAAAAGCACCATATAATATAGCAACCTCAGCCGCATCCCCGATTGCCGGAATAATAACATACTTCAGACTTGAGAAATTGATCCCGCCTAACAATATACCTAAAGCCGGCATTAAAATATCATTCACCAGAGAAGATACAATTTTGCCGAAAGCACCTCCTATGATAACACCGACTGCAAGGTCAATTACATTTCCTTTTAGAGCAAACTCTTTAAATTCTTTTAACATCTTTATCCTCCTAATCTTTGGGATAG
>JAAYPU010000051.1 GCA_012519645.1 Clostridiales bacterium
ATATTATGTCATACTCTCCACGCATTATTTCACCATAGATATGATCAACATCATGATTGATGGTATATTCTTTAATATCAATATACTGCTTATAAATATCAGCATATTCATATAAATATCTTAAGGCTAAATTTGTATGAATATATTTGGCATTCAAAGAAGCAAGCAGAATTTTCAATACGATATCCTTCTTTCAATAATAGTGATTAGGGATTAGGGGTTAGGGAAATATGTTCCTTCGGAACAATGTGAATATGCTCCTGCGGAGCAGTGTAAGTTAAAACTAAGAACTAAGAGTTAATGTAGGAATTTTGCTGAAAGCAAAATTTCCTCCTTATCTTTCAGTTGTCAGTTTTCAGTTTTCAGTTGATTTTGTGTTTGCAAAACACAAAATCTTCCTTATCTATTAGTTCTTAGTTATTAGTTATTAGTTACATACGTTCCGGTGCTTCCATTCCTAACAGCTTAAGCCCATTGGAAATAGCTTGTTTTGCAGCGTAAACCATTAACAATCTCGCTTGTTGTACTTCTTTGTCTTCTACAATTATTTGCTGCTCATGATAAAATCTATTAAATGCTTGTGCTAAATCTACTATATGTCTTGTAATAATCGAAGGCTCATATTTAGCAGCCGCATCGGCTATCACTTCCGGTAGCTCATATATTGATTTACACAATTCATAGGATGACGCTTCTGACAAAATACTGAAGTCTACATTCGTGACAATATCGACTTTAGCATTTCTCAAAATACTTGAAGCTCTTGCGTGTGTATATTGTACGTATGGTCCCGTTTCGCCTTCGAAATTCAACATATCTTCCCATGTAAACATTTCATTTTTTATTCTGTTGTTTTTTAAATCATTAAATATGATTGCTCCAATACCAATCTGCTCCGAAATTCTGACTTTATCATCTAAGTCAGGATTTTTCTCTTGAATTATTTGCTGAACTTTTTCAACAGATTCATCAATTACATCCTTAAGAAAGACAGAATTACCTTTTCTTGTACCGAGCTTCTGTCCCGTTTCATCAACAACAAGTCCGAAATCAATATGCTTAAAACCTTTTACTTCTTCATAACCTAATAATTCTGCAACTTTGAATATTTGTTTGAAATGTAATGCCTGTTCCGATCCTACAACATATAATGATTTCTTTACTTTATAATTCTCTATTCTATGTTTGATAGATGCCAAATCCCTGGTCGCATATAATGTTGCGCCATTTTTTTGTTTGATTATTACAGGTATCATATCGTACTCATCAAGAAATACTACTTGCGCCCCTTCGCTTTCTTTAAGCAGTTCTTTTTCTTCAAGCTCTTTGACTATAATGTCCATCTTGTCATTATAGAATGCTTCGCCTTCAAAAGAATCAAATCTCACATTCAATTTATCATACATTTTTTTATATTCTTTAAGGCTCTCTTCTCTGAACCATTGCCACAGTTCAGTAGCTTCTTCATCTTTATCTTCTAATTTCTTAAACCATATTCTTGCTTCTTCGGTTAAAGTTGGATCTTCTTTTTCTTCGTTTGAAAACCTTACATATAAGTCCAGTAAGGTTTTTAAGGGGTTTTGCTCTAAAAGCTCTTTATTCCCCCACTTCTTAAAAGCCGCAATTAATTTCCCGAACTGTGTGCCCCAATCACCTATATAATTGAGCCTAAAAACATCATATCCTTCAAACTCAAGAATATTAGCCAAAGAATTACCGATTACTGTAGAGCGCAAATGACCAAAATGAAATATTTTACCGATATTGGGAGAAGAATACTCAACAATTACCTTTTCTCCCTTTCCAATATCACTGCTTCCATACTTTTCTTTTAACGAATATACTTCCTCTAATACAGCTTTTTGAAAAAATGCTTTATTAATATAAAAGTTGATATATCCATTAATGTTTTCAACTTTATCAAACATATCATTTTTGACTTTATCAGCTATCTCTTTAGCTATCATAGGAGGTGCCTTCTTATAGAGCTTGGCTAGTTTAAAACATGGAAACGCAAAATCTCCCATCTTGGAATCAGGTGGAATTTCAATCATTTCCGTTATTTCTTGTATTTCTAATTCCGGCACTTCAGAATATAATATTTTTGCAATTTCTTTTTTAAAATCAATCATTTATGTACCTCCAAGTATTTATACATTTGTCCATCTATACATTATCAAATACTCCACCCGTTATGTCAACACATGGTAAGGATTTAGGATTTAGGATTTAGGATTTAGGATTTAATGTGGGAATTTGACTTAAGTCAAATTCCTTCTTTATCTTTCAGTTGGCAGTTTTCAGTTATCAGTTGTTGAAGTTCCTCCTCCGTTATAACTTCGATGCCATTTTTTTTCAGCAGAGCCGAGGTTATTCCATCTCCGTCAATTTTGTTTCCTGAAAATGAACCGTCATATATCCTTCCGCATCCGCATGAAGGGCTCGAACTCTTCAATATAGCTTTATTTACCTTATATAATACGGCGATTCGTAAAGTCTCTTCAGCCCCTTTAATAAAGCTTTTTGTAACATCTTCTCCGTTTTTATTTATTACTGCAGCTTTTCCTTCCAGAACATCATTCCCATCTCCGCCAACAATCTCTGCCGGAGGCCGAGGAGTCGACAGTCCGCCTAACTGCTCAGGGCAAACAAGAATAGCCAGCTTACTGTCGATTAATTTGATTATATTCTTATCTTCATAGCTTTTTGCATCATACCTGGTACAAACACCCGCCAAGCATGCACTTACGATATACATTTTTATTGTCCTTTCTGTTCAGTAATTAGGGATTAGCAATTCCAGATAAGATAAGAGATAAGAAATAAGAGATAAAAGTTAACGAAACCTTTGCTTCGCAAAGCTATCATTAAAATATTTGGTTTTCCTCAAGAAAACCCACCTAAACTATAATCTGTTATATATTATATATTATATATTATATATTATCTAACTGATACTATGCAAATCATCCCTATGCCCTATACCCTATCCTCTATCCTCTATCCCCTGATATTTACAATAGTTGCTCCGTCTCCGCCTTCATTATAATTTCCTATTCTATAGCTTTCAACATGCTTATGAGATTTCAGCATACTGTGAAGCCCTTCTCTTAAAATGCCTTCTCCTTTACCATGGATAATCGTTACTTGATGAAGTCCTGCTATATATGCATCATCCAAATACTTGTCAACATCCATAATAGCATCATCCAGAAGCTGTCCTCTTACATCTATTTGTGGTGAAATAAGTGCAGTTTTACTTCTATATATATTGGCTACAGAGCTTCTTGACCCCTTGACTGATTTATTATTTTCGTTGATTTTTCTAAGGTTCTTAATATTTACATTGATTTTCATAAGCCCTGCTTGTACAGTCAATTCTCCGTTTTTGTCCGGCAATGTTAGAACATTGGCACTTTGATTTAAAGTAATGATTTTCACGGAATCTCCAATTTTTAGATTCTTTGGCGCTTCTGTCAAATTTTCATTTTCTTCTGATGATTGAGATACCTCCGAAAACTTGTTCTTAATGTTTTTGCGCAAACCTTCGATGCTCCTGTTTCTTTCTTTATCATCGGTAATCGTTTCTAATTTATGTAATTCATTTATAATATTATCCGCATATGCTTTTGTTTCCTTCAGTATTTTTCTTGCTTCATTCTTTGCATCTTGAAGGATTTTCTCTCTTTGTTCTTCCAATTTTAAGCTTTTTCTATCAAGCTCGTCTTTTAATTTTTTTATTTCTATTTTAAGACGTACCGCTTCATCTCTCTCATTTTCTGCATCTCTTTTATCTTTTTCTATAGTGGAAATAATATCTTCAAAAGCAATATCTTCATTTCCTAAAAGCTTTCTAGCTTCTTGAATGATCTCATCATTTAATCCCAGCTTTTTAGATATCTCAAAAGCATTTGACCGGCCAGGTGTTCCAATAATAAGCCTATATGTAGGACTTAACGTTTCAATATCAAACTCCACGGAAGCATTTTCAACGCCTTCATTCACTAATGCATATTTTTTCAGTTCTGTATAGTGTGTAGTGGCAATAGTTTTAGCGCCAATATTATTAAGATACTCTAATATTGAAATCGCCAAAGCGGCACCTTCAGTCGGATCTGTACCTGCTCCCAGCTCATCTAAGAAAACTGCCGAATTATAATCTGCATTTTCTAATATTTCAACAATATTTTTCATATGGGATGAAAAAGTACTCAGACTTTGCTCTATGCTTTGCTCATCGCCTATATCGGCAAATATCTTTTTGAAGATCGATATTTCCGTCCCAAATTCTGCGGGAATATGTAAACCTGATTGTGTCATTAATATAAATAAACCAACCGTTTTAAGGGTTACTGTTTTTCCTCCGGTATTTGGTCCAGTAATAACTAATGTGTTGAAATCTTTTCCGATGTGAATATCTATAGGAACAACCTTTGATACGTCCAATAATGGATGTCTGCCTTTTCTAATACGCATATTACCATCATCATTCAGTTTAGGTTCGATTCCTTTCATTTTTACAGACAATTTGCCTTTTGCAAAAATATAATCCAGCTTAATAAGAATCTCTAAATTTGACAAGAGCTCGGAAGCTTTCTCTGCTACCAATAAAGATAACTCTGCAAGTATTTTTTCTATTTCAGCTTCTTCTTTTATTTGCAGTTCTCTCAGCTCGTTGTTCATATTTACAATTGAGACGGGTTCAATAAACAAGGTAGCCCCTGTAGATGACTGGTCATGAACTATACCTTGAAATCTGCTTCTGTATTCCTGCTTCACAGGAATCACATATCGTCCTTGACGAAGTGTAATTATAGCATCCTGCAGCATAGCTTTATTGGAAGATGATGATATTATGCTGTTCAATTTACTTCGTAATGCTTCGTTTTGCTTAACAATATTGCGTCTGATATTTTTCAGCTCGACACTGGCATTATCAGATATCTCGCTCTCTGACAATATACATCTGCCTATTTCATCTTCTATATTTCTATGAGTTATTAAGGATGATGTCAAGGAAGCAAGAACACCTTCGCTTGTAATATCATCTTTGAAAAAGTTCTTCACATTCTTAGTTGTTTTCATATTATATAGAATCTCTAAAAGCTGAGTAGGAGTTAAAGTGCCGCCTTTTTCAGACATTATTATAGCGTTCTTCGTATTATATATTTGATTCAATGGTATATTACCTTTTTTAATTAAAAGCGAAACTGCTTCCGATGTTTCAGCGAGAAGGCTTTTAATCTCCTGAAGATCACTGAGCGGCATTAAGTCTTTGATATGCTCCTTAGCCATTTCAGATACAGTCTCAAGTATGAGTTTATCTTTAATTTTATGATATTCCAAAACACGTAATGTTTTTTCGTTCATATATCTTTTCTGCCTTTCGGAAATCTGCTTTCTGCTGCTTTTCAACAGCACAAAATGAATAAAAGTAGCAATACTATTATATCACTACTTTTGAAATTCATATCCATATTTTCTTAGCTCAGATTGAGGTTAAATTAGTCTTTATTTTTTGTGATGTCCTCAAGCTCTTTTTTAAGTTGAACATTAAGCATTTGCGTATCAAAATAATTATTCTCAAGCTCTAAATTTATTTGCTTTAACTCATCGATCTCACTTTTTTGATCCTTCAGTTCAGCTTCCAGCTGCTTTATTTTTTGCTGTAGAGTATCTGTCTCATTATTGAACTCACTATTAGTACTTTTCAGATTTTCATTTTCAGATAATATTTCATTATATTTTACACTTTGTTCCTCAAGCTGTTTTTCTAAATCTAAAGCCTGCTGACGGTACTTTTCTGATTCCTGCTTATATTGTATATAGCTTTCTTTTGCTTTTTCCAGAAAATTATTTTTATTTTTTATCTCAATATGTAATTTATTGATTTCGGATTGAATTTCATTAAATTTTTTCTTAGCTTTAAAATATTCGTCAGCAATATTGATAGCAGCCAAAACTGTAATCATTGGTGTAGTATATTGTTTTACGGTTTTAGCCATTTCTACTATCTTACCATCTACATAATTTGCTAATTGCAATATATACTCTTTCGGTGCATCGCCTGATATTTTATATTCTTGACCATAAATTTTCACACTTACTTTAGTTTTATCATCCATGAGTAATCTCTCCAATAAATTGTATTCTTCTTATACAATTATAAACTAAACAATGAGAAAATCCAAATAAATTTGCAATTAATAATAATTTATATAAATGTAAAGTTTAATACTAAATAGATAAGATACAAACCTAAAAGTACACCGCCTTCTCTCCTTCCAAGAAAACGATTCTTCTTAGCTAATATTCTGAATATCAATAATATGATCAACATAAACGGTATTTGCAGCTTATAAAATTCTGTGGGAACTATAAGTCCTCCTGACGTAACGGCTGCAGAACTGCCAATAACAAATAATATATTTAGAATATCCGCGCCTACGATATTTCCCACAGCTAATTCACCATGACCTTTACGTACAGACATTACAGCTGTAATCAATTCAGGCAGGCTTGTTCCGAATGCTACCAATGTTGCTGCTATAATGCTTTGAGGAATACCGGCACGGACTGCAGTTATTTCTACTGACGGAATAAGTACTTTTGAGGCAAAGACGACAAGAGCTATTCCAATTGCCAGCTTTAATAATTGAATGAATAGAGAACTTTGATTCTCATCACCCGGAAAATCTACATCGACATTGCATTGCTGAGCCCATCTGATACTTCCTATTATATAGACTATAAGTAAAGCAAGAAGTATAAATCCCATCCATTGTGTAATACGTCCTTCGGGTCCTCTGGACAAGAACGGTAATGATACAATAGCCAATAAAAACCCTGCGGCAACTTGAATACGTCCTTGTCGGTTAATTGTGAGCTTATCTATTGCTAATTTCCCAATCAATGCTGCGACACCGAGAATCAAACCGGTATCTACAATAATAGAACCAATTGCATTCCCTAATGCTAAACCAGGATTTCCTTTTACGGCAGCAAAAACAGAAACCGTTGCTTCCGGCAATGTTGTTCCAAGACTAACAATTGTAGCTCCAATAATCATCTTTGGCACATTCCAGCGAAGTGATAAACTTACAGCTTCATCTACCAGCATATCTGCACCTTTACTTAATACAGCAAAGCTAATAGCAATTATAACAAGCAAAATCCCTATAGGTGCCGGGGTAAGAAAAGAATGAATCAATTGTTCCATAATTATCTTCCTTTCGTTATACATTGATTAGCCTATGTATAAAAGACCCTACAGTTTATACATATAAACCATAGAGTCTCACTAAACTAAACTAGTTATCAAAGCCGGGGAAACCCGTAATGACGACTTTGATTCCATAATAGAAAGTTACTCCCTCTAACAAATGAAATTATATAGGTTTATAAAATAGCTGTCAATACTAAGTAATTATTTTCATTTTCCGATAATGAAATCCCTAATTTATAATTCCAAATATATAATTGGTAATTATTAAAGCTTACTTTAGAATATTTAAAACAAATCAATCCACATTTATGCTAAAATATATTTATTCAATATTTATAAAAGAGGTGTAGACGATGATGAATCAAAAATTTGCGCGTAAGGTTTTTACTGTTATAGCGTTTCTAATAATAATATCCATGGTGGTACTGTATATACCAACACTAATGTTTTACTAAAACAACTGAAAACTGATAACTGATAACTGAAAGATAAGGAGGAAATTTTGCTGAAAGCAAAATTTCTACATCAAATCATAAATCATAAATCTTAAATCATAATTAAACTGTGCGGAGCACATATTAGTAAGAGGGAATTTCATTTATGAAATTCCCTCAATACTCTATACTCCATACTCTGATGCGCAGCATCATTATTGGTCTCGAAGCTCTGCACCCAGCTTTTCTTTAAGTGCTTTCACGACCTTATCTTGAACAGAATTGACTTCATCATCAGTCAACGTTTTATTTATATCCCTGTAAACAAGATTATACGCGACGCTTTTATATCCTTCTTTGACCTGTTTTCCTCTGTAAATATCAAACAATTCTACACTTTCCAATAATTTGCCGCCATTACTTTTAATAATGTCTTCGATCTCTTTTACAAACACTCTCTCTTCCACTACCAAAGCGATATCCCTTTCTACAGAAGGATATTTTGGCAGAGGCATATATAATTTTTCAGTGTTTGAATGTCTGATTAAACCTTCGAAATCTATTTCACATATATAGACCCTTGCAGAAATATCGTAATTTTCGGCAACATCAGGATGTATCTCACCCATGATTCCCAAAAATGAACCATTATAGATAATGTTTGAGCATCTTCCAGGATGAAAAGTAGAGTGATTTACCTCCGGTTCAAAATCAACATTTTTTATACCGATTTTATCTAATATTGTTTCCACAACACCTTTCAGCATATAGAAATCATTTGTTTCACCATACATGCCTAATACAAGGCTCAAGGGTTCATTTGGAAGCTTTTCTTCTGATGGGATAAAAATCCTGCCTATTTCAAAAGCAGCAGCATTATTAATATTTCTGTTATAGTTTCTAACAAGGACCTCCATCATATTAGGAACTAGTGTAGTACGCATAACGCTGTTTTCTTCACCCAGCGGGTTTATTAATCTAACAAAATTCCTTTTGATACTGTTTTCCGGCACCATTATCATATCTACCCCTTTAGGGCTGACAAAGGAATAAGTCTGGATTTCATTGACTCCAACTGCTATAAGCGTTTCCTTAATAGTATCCTCTAATATACGTCTATTGGTTTTGCCTCCTTGAATATTTCCTTTAGGTACAGTCACATTAAGTTTGTCATACCCGTAAATACGTGCCGCTTCCTCCAGAAAGTCTATTTCTTCCTTTAAATCCAGCCTTACCGTAGGAGGAGTCACATATAAATCGTCACCTTTTGCTTCAACAATCATTTCAAGTCTTTCAAATATATTTGACAATTCAAGATTAGACATTTCGGTTCCCAAAAGAGCATTAATACGATGTGTACGCACCTTTACGGAGGCTGCTTCATATTTTTGCGGATATATATCAATAATACCTTTTACAATAGTACCTGCGCCCAGCATTTCTACTAGCTTGCATACCCTGTTAATGGCATCCAAAGTCAAATTAGGGTCTATACCTTTTTCAAATCTTGCAGATGCTTCTGTTCTGAGAGCAAGCTTTTTAGATGTCGCTCTTATGTTGTCTGCGTTAAAATTAGCTGATTCAATAACAATTGTTGTGGTTTCATCCGTTATTTCTGAGTTTAACCCACCCATAACGCCTGCAAGTCCAATACCTTTTTCCGCATCATTTATCAGTAGCATATCAGCATCAAGCTTTCTCTCAGTACCGTCAAGAGTAACGAATTTTTGATTTTCCGATGCGGTATCAACGATTATTTTATTCCCTGATATGAATTTTGAATCAAATGCATGAAGCGGCTGACCATACTCCAGCATAACATAATTAGTAATATCAACAATATTATTGATTGGTCTGACACCTGCTGAAATCAGTCTTTTTTGAAGCCACCATGGAGACTGCTCGATCTTTACATCTTTTATTACCTTTGCAGTATATCTCCTGCAAAGTTCAGGCTTCTTTACTTCTATTGCAATATACTTATTTATATCATCTGTTTCATTTAGTATCCTTGTATCCGGATACTCTATTTTTTCCTCAAAAACAGCAGCTGCTTCTCTCGCCATTCCCAGCATACTCAGGCAATCAGGTCTGTTAGGCGTAATTTCAAACTCAATGACATCCTCTTTAAGTTGAAGCGCTTCCACTATATCAATACCTAAAGGATATTCCTTATCAAGAATAAAGATGCCATCTTTATGAGCAACCGGAATAACTTTATCGGTATATCCCAATTCTTTTGCCGAGCACAGCATTCCATCAGACTCAATACCTCTGAGCTTTCCTTTTTTAATTTTGATGCCTCCCGGAAGTATGCCGCCGGATTTAACAACCGGAATATAATCACCGACATTTACATTTGTGGCACCGGTTACTATTTGCAAGACTTCATTTCCAACGTCCACCATCACAACGGACAGCTTATCCGCATCCGGATGTTTTTCCAGTTGCGTTATTCTTCCTACAACGACATCCTTGATTTCTTCTCCAAAAGATTCCACAACTTCAATGTTAGACCCGGACATAATCATTTTATCGCAAAACTCTTTAAGCTCTATGTTATCTATATTTACATATTCCCTTAACCAACTGATCGGAACAAGCATTTTAATTCCTCCTATCTGAATTGTTCTATAAATCTCATATCATTTTCGAAGAATAGCCTAATGTCGTCTACCTCATATTTAAGCATGGCTATACGCTCTACTCCCATACCGAAAGCAAAACCGCTATAAACTTCAGTATCAACATTGCCTTCTTTCAACACATTTGGATGTACCATTCCCGCTCCTAAGATTTCAAT
>JAAYPU010000052.1 GCA_012519645.1 Clostridiales bacterium
AACTCCGTTCACCAGCTCCATAATGGGGAAATTCCCGAGAGGCCAAAGGGGGCAGACTGTAAATCTGTTGTCGCAGACTTCGGTGGTTCGAATCCACCTTTCCCCACCATTATGAAATAATAGTCCGAAAGGGCTTTTTTTTATGGAGAAAAGAGGGACAGGGGCAACGGACAGGGGAACGGACAGGGGGACGTTTCTCCTGTCTTGTCGTCAATAATCTCCCAATAAATGGTTGCGTTGCGAACATATGTTTGGTATAATTAGAAAAGAAGGTAGAGAGGTGTTTAAGCTGTCCTCATAATGATGAGCTTGGGAGGGTCTAATATGGCAAGACAGGCTAGGAAAAGAAGCGCAACAGGTATCTATCATGTTATGTTAAGAGGAATTGACAAAAGAAACATTTTTCTACATGACAATGATAAGATGATTTTTATGAAAAAACTTCTAAAAGCAAAAGAAAATGTAAATTTTGGCCTATACGGATATTGTTTGATGGATAACCATATACATCTTCTTATACACGAAAGTGAAGAGATCGGAGTAAGCATCAAGCGTATAACCGTAGGTTATGTATTATGGCACAATAATAGATACGGAAGAGTGGGGCATCTGTTTCAAAACAGATATTTGAGCGAACCAGTTGAATCTGAAGGCTATTTGGTTCATGTACTAAGGTACATACATCAGAATCCTTTGAAAGCTAATATGGTAAAAAAACCTGAAGATTATCGGTGGAGCAGTTATAATGATTATATTTCCGCATATCAAGGGGATGTCATAAATATTGATGCTGATATGGTTATGGCATATTTTAAAGAGAAGAAAGATTTTGAAGAATTCACAAATACACAAAATGATGATAAATTTGTAGATTTTGAACCGGAAGATAAATTTACAGATGAGGCATTGGAAGATATAATTAAGAAAAAAATAGATTCTGATTTCTTACACGAGAAATCAATAGGAGATCGAAACAAACTGATTAAGGATATATATAATAGCACAGGAGTAAGCATCAGGCAGTTAGGACGCGTATTTGGAGTAGATAAAAGCATTATAGCAAAAGTTGTAAAATAGGACAAGAGAAACGTCCCCATGTACGCGCGTCCCCATGTACGCGTTCCCATGTACGTAAAGGAAGGGTTTACATTATGGAATTTATACCTGCGAAAACGATTATCTCCGGTTATACGGAAAATAACCCGTGGTTTGGCAATAATTACAACATGAATATCTACAAAGGTTGTTGCCATGGCTGCATATATTGCGACAGCCGCAGCGAATGCTATAGAATAGATGAATTTGACAAGGTCAGGGCAAAAGAAAATACTCTTGCCATAATTGCCCGTGAGTTAAAGTCAAAACGCAGGACCGGAGTAATAGGAATGGGTGCCATGAGTGACCCATACAATCCCTTTGAAGAACAATATCGTCTTACAAGAGGCGCATTGGAGCTTATCAATACCCATAGGTTCGGCGTTTCCATTGCTACCAAAAGCGATTTGGTTACAAGGGATATTGATCTATTAAGTTCTATTAAGAAGCATTCTCCGGTGCTCGTAAAGCTTACGGTAACAACTGCTGATGATGCACTTTGCAGTAAGATTGAGCCCTATGCTCCTGTGGCTTCCAGGAGATTTAAGGCTGTCAGGGAACTTTCACTGAACGGGATTTTCACGGGTATACTGCTTATGCCGGTACTTCCGTTTCTGGAGGACAATGAGGATAATATAAGCAATATTATAGATCTTGCATATGAGAATGGGACAAAATTCATATATCCGGCCTTTGGAGTTACCCTGAGGCAAAATCAGAGGGAATGGTTCTACAACAAAATTGATGAGCATTTTCCGTCCATAAGGCAGAAATATGTCATACAATATGGGAATTCCTATAAGTGTTCATCTCCGAGGGCAAAGGAACTGTGGAAGTTTTTCAAGAGCCGGTGTGACCAGCTTGGTATTTTATATAAAATGGCGGATATTATTAATGAATATCAGCAAAACTATTTATATGAGCAAATTTCAATGTTTTAGCCCAGGGTAAGACAAGAGAAACGCCCCCGTGTCTCCAAAATGCCTGTTCTTTACTATTGACAGTTAAATTTTGCTATGATAGTATAATGCTATTGGTTTATAACTAAAAACTCATCAAGAGAGGTGGAGGGAAGGGCCCTATGAAACCCGGCAACCGGCAAATGTACGGTGCCAATTCCTGCAGGATTGTTTTATTCAATCCTGAAAGATGAGGGAGTTAATATAAAATGTATGCTCCTTCGTCAGAAGGAGCTTTTACTTTTATACGATTAAAGAAATAAGCTGAAGGAGGTTTAATATGTTAAAAAAATTGTTTACATCCGAAT
>JAAYPU010000053.1 GCA_012519645.1 Clostridiales bacterium
AAACTATGAATTTAGCAGAAAAACAAATTTTATTTCTCTACACCTTATTCTTGGCATTACGTTGCTTGGCGGTGTTATCTACTTAAAAAATCAGTTAGCCACCAAAGCAAATTCAAAGTTCCTTGAAGCGTATTCAGAAGGGGATAGTATTTCTGCATCACGTTCTATTTCTAATGCAATAAAACTACAGAATAGCAATGCTTTGCTATTCTTCAACAGAAGTCTTATTTCTGACACTATACTGGCAAAATATCCGATTTTCAGTTATGATTTAAATAGGGAAGAAAAGAAAGTCATCCTAACGTGCATTGACGATTTGAAAGAAGCTGAAAGGTTAAGTCCGTTAGATGCAATGATAAAGCATAATCTGGCTGTTTTATATAGTGCAGTTAACAATAAAAATAAAGCACAGGATAAACTTGACGAAGCATTAAAGATAGAACCTTATGAGCCCTTATTTGCAACCTCAAAAGCATTATTCCTAAAGACAATTGGTAATACAGAAGCTGCAAACAATCAACTCCTTGAAGCGGTAAAATTGTCTCCTGAAATACTAGAGTCGGAGGTTTGGATGGGTTTTGGTATTTCAGATTCCATTATTGGCAGGCTAATTGCAAATAATCCTGACACATTGAACCCCATATTGGCAGCCCGAACAGCTCGAATAGAAATGATCAGCGGAGACTTGCAAAGAGCAAAACACTTGTTAGATAAAGTGACGACAACCTTGCCTAACCTAAACCGCCCCTGGCTATACAGGGGGCAAGTAGCCTTGCAGGAAAAAGACACTTCTATGTTTAAAACCTGCTTGCATAGGGCATTGCTGTTAGATGGAACTGATATGCTGGTACATTATGTATTGGGCAATTTTCATGCATCTATTGGAGATACGACAGATGCAATTTATTATTACCGTCAATGCCTTATTAGCTATGTTAATGTTTCATCTCCAAATTACATCCAAACCAGAGGGTATTATCAAACTAAAACCATTAGAAATAGTGTTCTACCAAGTAAACTGTTAAGTATGCAAAAGCACCACATTAACGCTAAAAATTTATGTTTAACTCTGGCTGAGTTATACAAAGGAATTTCCAAACAAAAGGAAGCACAACTTTTTAATGAATGTTACAATGGGAAAAAGGAATTGACTAAGGTATTGGAAGAAACAAGTATTAAAAGATTATGAGAGTATCCATTTTATTAATAGTATTTCATATAGCAGAATGCCTGGTAAATGCCCAACCTAAGTTTAGATTGGGAGACTGCATTGATATAGCTCTAAAAAACAGGGTTGAAATTCTAAATAGTAATATTAATATTCAAAATGCGGAATTTAGTTTGCAACAAGCAAAATTTGCAAACTCCCCAACATTAAATGCCAGGTTTAGCCACAATCACAACTATAATGCAAGCAATTCCGATTTATTTGGAGACTATTCAGGAAGCATGTCTTTATCCGGTAGTTTTCCATTGTTTGAATGGTTGAAATATTGGAAGGGTATTGATTTAGCCGAAAACTATCTGGCTGAGCAAAATATGCAAAAAAGTTATCAGTATTTTTCTGTTTGCAAAACAACAATCGAACACTTTTATTCGATCCTATATAGTTACGAAAATATCAAGGCAACAAAACGTCATTTAGCCATTTCAGATAGTATCAGGCAAAATACTATTGCTTTATTTGAAGCCGGTAAGATAATGCAAAATGATGTAGAGGAAGCCAACTTACAGTTCATTCAAAATCAAAAAAGCCTTCACATTGGTATGCGTGAATATGAAATTGCATATTCAAACTTGATTAACGCATTGCAAATCAGCGACAGCATTGAGATTGATTTTGAATATTACGACACCTTATCAAATTCTTTATTATTTGACTTACCTGTATATAAGGACTATTTACAGCAGTCAATTTCGAACAACCCATATATAAAAACCTTAGAATTAAAACTTAAAAACCAGGAGCTAAACTATTCAATAACAAAAATTTTAAACAGACCAACTCTGGATATTAATTATTCGGCCTCTACTGGATATTCCGAACAACTTATTAATAGCGTTAGTATTGACTTAAGCCAGAATCTTAAAAATTCTTTTGCAGGTTTGATTGGTGTAACTTTAACAATACCAATTATTAACCGGAAAGAATATCGAATAAATGTACTTACTTCAGAAAATAACATAAAAATTCAGAAAAACATTAATGATGCTGAATACCTAAACCTTAGTAATATTCTAAATAAACAATATATTGAAACAAATTCGCTGATAAAACAGCAGCAAATCTCCCTGCAAGAAGTTGAAAGTATTTCAAAAATATTGCAAAACAGGCTTGCATTATACCTAAATGGCAAAGACGATATATTTTCGGTTTTATCCTATAAACGACAATATAATAGCGTTGAGAGAGAATATATCTTGCTCAAATTTGAAACCATGCTTCAGGTAGAATTAATGAAGTTGTTTATGAATGGGATATTTGTTCAAGACTAATTCAACAATTTGTGATAATGATTAAGTCGGCAAACCTTGTATCATTCTACACTATAAGATTGGCACAAATAGCAAATGTTATGAAGATTTTTGATAAGTTTTGAAAAGCAAAAGAAGTTTGGAACAATACTAATACACTGAATCAGTAAATATTGCGCATAAAAATGAAAAATAAGAAATTGAACAGTATATTAATAAAATCTGTATCATATTGTCAAGGTGTAAAATTATTGGCGTTAGTGTTCATTTCCTTTGCATGCTTAGCATGCAAGCAACAAACAACCGAGCTCGAGAGAGTTTTGAAGTTAGCCGGGAAAAATAGAATAGAATTAGAAAAGGTCATTGAACATTATTCTCAAAATGAGGGTGACTCATTGAAACTGAAAGCAGCAATATTCCTGATTACTAATATGGATGTTCATTTTTCGTATAAGAGTGAAACCTGGGATGACTTTCAGATGGAAATGGATACTCTTTTCAAACATGAAGATAGACCCGCTGAACTCGAACAAGAATTAGAGCGTTTATATGAAAAATATGGAACCAGTCTATACGACTTAAGCTACAACTCTGATCTTCAAACAATCTCTGCAGATTTTCTCATCTTTAATATAGACATGGCTTTTGAAAAATGGAGCGGGCCCTATGCTTCTCATCTTAGTTTTGATGATTTCTGCGAATACCTCCTTCCCTATCGAGCCGGCAGAGAGCCTTTAGCTGACTGGCGCAAAGAGTTTCAAGAAAACTTTATACCTTCGCTATATGCGCGACTTCCTGAAGGAACAGACTCAATAAGTGCTATAGATTATTGTAATGCGGTTAAAACATATCCACATGGAAATCTCTCTCTTGTCGGTGGTAAGTTACCCGATTACAATGCACATATTCTCTCAATTATGCGTATGGGCAACTGTAGACATTATTGTACACAAGCAATTTTGGCGACAAGATTCCTGGGAATTCCGGTAAGCATTGATTTCACCCCTCAATGGGCAACACGTAGTTTGGGCCATGAGTGGAATGTCTTGATTCAGAAGAACGGACACCCTCTAAGTTTTGGTATAGGAGACAACTGTGAGCTTGGTGAACATGTTGAATTTATACCAGATAGAATTCCGCCTAAGGTATATAGACAAACTTTTTCAAAACAAAAAGAAAGTCTGGCAATGATCCGTGGGAAGGAAAACATTCCCCCATCATTATCATCTCCGTGTATGAAGGATGTAACAGATGAGTATTATGACTGCGTTGATGTTCCCGTAATATTTGACTTTAAAGCACCAGGGAAAAACAAATTTGCCTATTTGGCAGTATTTGACAACAAAAAATGGGTTCCTGTCGCTTGGGCCAAAACGAGTGACGACAAGGCATGTTTTAAAAAATTGAATAGGAACATTTTGTATCTGCCTGGATATTATAATAAGAATAGATTTATCCCTGCAGCGTCTCCCTTCATTATCGACAGCTTAGGGAATATCAGCCATGTAGAATTGAGTAGAAACAGTAAGCAGAGCATGATACTAAGCAGAAAATATCAAACTGGTTTAGTTAATGAGCACTGTGAAGAAATGGTTGGAGGCAGATTCCAGGTTGCGAACAAAGCTGATTTTAGTGATGCTATTAGTATAGCTGAAATAAAGGTAAAGCCCGACGCCTCTTATCATATTGTTACCACAGAATTTGAAGGGTCTTTCAGGTATTTCAGATATATTGCTCGTCCAAAATCTCTTGGAACAATTGCTGAATTAGAAATATATGAATCCGAATCGGAAGAGAAATTAACGGGAAAAATAATAGGCACAGAACAAACTATTCCGGATTTTGCTAAAGAAAAGGCCTTTGACGGCGACCCTCTTACTAGTTTCAAAAAATGGGAATTTGATGAAGTATGGGTAGGCTTAGAATTTGACAAACCCAGACAAATCGAGAAAATTGTTTACTTGCCCGGAAATGATGACAACTGTATCCGTGACGGAGAATTGTATGAATTGTTTTATTGGGATAACAAATGGGTATCTCTTGGAAAACAAACAGGTAGCAGCGAGACATATAGATTGAAATATGAAAATGCTCCGATAGGAGCTCTTTACCTACTGCGCAATCTTACAAAAGGAGTAGAAGAGCGCATCTTTACATATGAAAATAACCGACAGGTGTGGTGGTAATTGTGTTAACAGTTGGCGCGAATTTCTGTGAATAGGCAAAGTTGCCTATCCGAGCGGCAATTCGTGCCTAACACATTCGACAATATAACTTTCTTGGCTTTGACTTTGCACGGTTTACAAATTCGCCCGAACGATGTAATTCTTTACCAGAGTATAAATTAAAATCAAGGTAAACTCATATTAAGTAAAAAAGCTGGATATTCCGGTGATATTGACCCCTCATTCCGGTGATACTGACCCCTCACTGGTAGAGGTTCAAAGAACGTGATAGACTGACAATATTGCCGTTTTTTTCGGATCACCAGTAAAAACATGTGGAATTAAACTCTGTATCAAGCATTATTGTAT
>JAAYPU010000054.1 GCA_012519645.1 Clostridiales bacterium
AAAAGCTAAGGGTTTGATCAATCAAACCCTTAGCTTTTAAACAAATGGTTAAACAATAGTTTAGCAGTAGTTGAACGATAGTTGAACGATGCTGCCGCATCGGTTTATTGAGTAAAGAAGCCTTTGCATAAGTAAAGGCCACCTTAATTATTAATTATCCATTATTAATTCTTAATTTGGAGCAAAGCTCCATTTTAGTGTCTTCTGAAAATCATATTTCT
This sequence comes from Clostridiales bacterium, assembly GCA_012519645.1. GTDB lineage: Bacteria > Bacillota > Clostridia > Peptostreptococcales > JAAYPU01 > JAAYPU01. The sequence goes on from JAAYPU010000054.1 coordinate 222, forward strand.
ATGACTCTTTCTGTTAAGAGCAAGAATGATAAGTGAAACAATAAATGCAATTGCACTTATACCCTGCGCAACCCTGATGGGTCCAAACATAAGACTATCAATGCGTAAACCTTCAATAAAAAATCTGGCAAAAGAATACAGCATGACATACAACAAAAATACCTGCCCATCATATTTTTTTCTTTTTTCAAACCAAATCAGAAAAAGAAACACTCCCAGATTCCAAAGAGATTCATATAAAAATGTTGGATGCACGCGTTGTCCCTCAATAATGATTGCCCAAGGCAAATCAGTTGGCGTACCGTAAGCTTCCTTATTAAAGTAATTTCCCCATCTTCCTACGGCTTGAGCGATTGCCACACCCGGCATCCCTAAATCTAATGCAGGCAATATTCTTATTCGCCAAAGCAAACACAAAAGCACTGCTGCTAAAATACCAAAAATAAGCCCTCCGTGGATGGCAAGCCCTCCACCTCGAATATTAATAATTTTATATAAGTCACCTTGATAAAAATCCCAATTAAACAATACATAGTATAATCTGGCACCTATAACGCCTGCAGGGATCGCAACAATAATGATATCCAAAACTTTATTAGGATCGATACCATAACTATTGGCTCTTTTAATTACTACAACCATAGCCAAAATCATACCTAATGAGATTAAAATACCATACCACCTTATAGAAATACCAAATAAAGTAAAAGCAATCGGATCCAATTATTTCACATCCCTTACCCTTTATTACTTTTATACTATTATATAAAAATATCCTTGCATAAGCAAATACAAACCGTTATTATTGAAAAAGCAAAGATTATAATATATTATCGGTGTTTATATAATTAATATGATTAGGAAAGGATGTTTTTTATGAAGCTTGGCATTGTCGGACTTCCAAACGTCGGAAAAAGTACTCTCTTTAATGCCATCACTAAAGCAGGTGCGGAATCCGCTAATTACCCATTCTGCACAATAGAGCCTAATGTTGGCATTGTTGCTGTCCCTGATGAAAGACTTAATGTTTTAGATAAAATGTTCAACTCAGACAGGATCGTTCCCACTGCTATTGAATTTTATGATATTGCAGGGTTAGTTAAAGGCGCAAGCAAGGGCGAAGGATTGGGCAATAAATTTCTTTCCCATATACGGGAAGTCGCAGCTATCGTCCATGTAGTCAGGTGCTTTGAGGATGATAACATCACTCACGTAGATGGCTCAGTCTCACCTGAGAGAGACATCGATACCATCAACACTGAATTGATTATTTCCGATTTAGAACTGCTCGAAAGAAAAATTGATAAAACAAAAAAGCTTATGAAGGGTGATAAGACTCTTCAGGAAGAGCTTGATTTCTTATTACGCGTTCAAGAAGCATTAAGCAATGGGCAATCAGCGAGAACCATTGCGACAAATGAAAATGAAGAAAAAATATTAAAGGAAACCAATCTTCTTTCCGTAAAACCTATTATATATGTTGCAAATGTATCCGAGGATGACTTATTAGATGCAGGCAGCAACCCATATGTTAAAGTCGTCAAAGATATCGCAGAGCAAGAGAATGCTGAAGTAGTTACAATATGTGCAAAAATAGAAGCTGAGATTGCAGAATTGGATGACGAAGAAAAAGTTCAGTTTTTACAGGAGTTAGGTCTATCTGAGTCAGGTTTGGATAAGCTTATCAAAGCCAGCTATCATTTATTGGGACTTATCAGCTTTCTTACAGCCGGAAAACCTGAAGTACGTGCATGGACAATAAAGAAAGGCACTAAAGCCGTCAAAGCGGCAGGAAAAATCCATACTGACATAGAAAGAGGCTTTATTCGTGCTGAAATAATCTCTTATGAAGACCTCATCAGATGCGGCAGCATGCAGGCAGCTAAGGAGCAGGGATTGCTTCGTCTCGAAGGAAAGGATTATGAAATGAAGGACGGGGATGTTGTCCATTTCAGGTTCAATATTTAACTAAGAACTAAGAGTTAAGGAAGGCATTTGCTTTAGCAAATGCCTATTTAATGACTATATCGAGTTCTTTAAGTAATGTTACAGCTTCCGGCATGGTGAAAATTGCTTTTTTTATTTTGTTTAT
>JAAYPU010000055.1 GCA_012519645.1 Clostridiales bacterium
AGAATGACAAAACAAGAAGTAAAGGAAGAATGGAAACAATCTGAAGGAGATCCTCAAATCCGTTCTGTACGAAGACAAAAACAGAGACAACTGTCCATGAATCGCATGATGGCTGCAGTTGCAGATGCAACGGTTGTTATTACAAATCCGACTCATTTAGCTATTGCACTTAGGTATGACACAAAGGTTGATGAGGTGCCGATCGTAGTTGCAAAAGGTGCGGATTATGTTGCTGGAAAAATCAGAGAGCGGGCAAAGGAACATAATGTGCCCATTATTTAAAATAAACCGCTTGCACAAATTTTATATAAGCAAGTGGATATAAATGAGGAAGTGCCGCCTTCACTTTATCAGGCAGTTGCAGAGATTTTGGCAGTAGTTATTAGTTTGAACAAAAAAGCTGTATAGAGTAATTACTTAATATTGAGAGGTTATTAAGATGGCAGATAGAAGAAGTATTGTTAAAGGTTTTACGAATAATATGGATATAATTGCAGCTGTAGGAGTTGTTGCTATAGTAGCAATGATTATTCTGCCTATGAGCACAGGACTATTGGACATATTCCTTACCTTTAACATAACTTTAGCAATAATTATTATTCTGCTTACAATGTTTACAAGAGACATATTGGAATTTTCAGTTTTTCCTACTTTGCTTTTGATAACTACATTATTTCGTTTAGCCCTGAATATTTCTTCTACCAGATTGATCTTGAGCCAGGGTGATGCTGGAGAAGTGATATCGGCATTTGGTTCTTTTGTGGCTGCAGATAATTATGTTGTAGGTGCAGTTATATTTATAATCATTGTAGTCATCCAATTTATTGTTATTACAAATGGAGCATCAAGAGTAGCGGAAGTAGCAGCTCGTTTTACATTGGATGCAATGCCGGGTAAACAGATGAGTATAGATGCGGACCTGAATGCCGGTGTTATTGACGATAATCAAGCACGTATTCGGCGACAGAAGCTGCAGCAAGAGGCTGACTTTTATGGAGCTATGGATGGAGCAAGCAAGTTTGTCAAGGGAGATGCTATTGCAGGTATAATTATCGTATTTATTAATTTTATTGGCGGGATCATAATATTTGCATGGCAAAAGGGTGTTCCTGTATTAGAAGCAGTAGAAACCTTCGGTATATTGACCATAGGAGACGGTTTGGTTAGTCAGGTTCCTGCGCTCCTTATTTCAACCGCTTCAGGTATTTTGGTAACCAGGTCAGCGTCAATAGATAATTTTGGAACCGAGCTCACTCAGCAATTATTCTCTATACCAAAGGTCATAGGCATTGCAGCAGTATTATTATTTGTCTTTGGTCTTGTACCCGGATTGCCTGCTATTCCGTTTTTCATATTGGCAGCCGTATGTGGAGTTATCGCCTATCTGCTGTCTGAAGAAAGCAAACAAAAGGCTGCTGCCGAAGCGAAAAAAGAAGCGGTAAAGGCAGAAAAGAATATTGGAAAAGAACCTGAAGACATGAGCAGATATATACATATGGAGGCAATAGAAATTGAGATCGGATATGGGTTGATTCCTCTTGCTGAAAGCGGCGAAGGAGGAGGCTTGTTGGAAAGAATAACTGCTGTCAGAAAGCAAAACGCGGCCGAAATGGGAATTCTCATTCCTCCTATTCGAATAAGAGACAATTTGCAGTTGAAAGCTGATGAATATATAATTAAAATAAGAGGAAATGAAGTAGGAAGAGGAGAGGTTTTATATAACCACTTTTTGGTAATGAATCCCGGACATGATACTATTGACCTTGAAGGCAAAAAAACCATAGAGCCTGCCTTCCAGCTGCCTGCAGTCTGGATAGATAAAAAGCTGAAAGAAAAGGCAGAAATGCTGGGATATACGATAGTTGACCCCGGAACCGTTATGGTAACTCATTTAAGTGAGATCATCAAAGCAAATTCTTATGAACTTTTGGGCAGACAGGAAGTTAAAAAGCTTATGGATACTATGAAGGATAATTACAGTGCCGTAGTTGAAGAGCTCATACCGGATAAGCTTTCACTTGGAGAGGTTCAGAAGGTATTACAGAATTTGCTCAGGGAGCGGGTGCCTATAAAGGATTTATTAACTATATTAGAAGCTTTAGCTGATTATGCAGGCAATATTAAAGATACCGAAATATTGACAGAGTATGTAAGAAACAGGATAGGAAGAACTATTGTCTCCAACTATTTAACACCTCAGAATAAACTTGACATTATAACAATTAATCCGGATTTAGAACAATATATCCACGAAAATATCCAGAAATCTATTCAGGGGTCATTTCCTGCAATAGATCCGGCTATAACAACAAAGATATTTGAAAAAATAGATGCTATTCTGGAAAAATCACAAGCTCCGAAGCCAATTATACTTACATCACCCAGGATCAGGGTAGCATTTAAAAGACTGATTGAGATGGCTTTTCCTCAATTAGCTGTACTTTCTTTAAACGAAATACCGAATTCAGTAGAATTTGAAGGTGTCGGGACGGTGACCGTAGATGATAATTAAGAATTATGTTGTAAATGATATGTATGAAGCAATGGTGCTAATAAAGCAAGAGCTTGGCAATGATGCTGTTATTGTAAGCAAGCGTGAAGTGCGGCAAAAAGGATTTACTGGTCTTTTTAAAAGAAAAATGCTTGAAGTTACAGCTGCAATAGATGTGACAGCTAAGCAGGGAAGCGGTATTGTTAAAAGGATGGACGCAGCTCCCTACATTCCTCCACAGGAGGCTGTAAGAGAGGTGACTGCTGTTCAGCAGATGGAAAGCAAAACTACGGAAGACTTAAAAGAAGAAATGCAGCAGATAAAAAGCATTGTTCAAAGACTGATGGAAAAGACAGATGCAACCTCTGAAAAGACAAATATGGATGAAATTAAAAATCTTATGATAGAAATGGATTTTCACACAGTTGTAATTTCTGATTTTGAACAGTATTGCAAGGAAAGGTCCATCAAATCTGATTCCATAAATAAATCTGTTTTGATGGATTTTATTGAGGAGCGCTTTAAAGAAAAAGTCAAGGCAATGGACGTAGGAGGAAGAATCAAAACATTTATCGGACCAACAGGCGTGGGCAAAACTACGACCATAGCCAAGCTTGTTTCCAACGAAGCCTTGGTAAATCAAAAAAGCATTGGTTTGATTACAATAGATACTTACAGAATAGGCGCTGTAGAGCAGCTTAAAATCTATGCCAATATACTTGGGATTCCCGTAAAGGTGGTTTTTTCACCGGAGGATTTGCCTGAGGCAATTGAAAGCTTTAAGGATAAGGACTTAATATTTATTGATTCTACAGGCAGAAGTCACAAGAACATACATCAATTAAATGAATTAAAATCGTATTTAGATCAATGTGAAGATATGAAAATATATCTTGTTGCCAGCATGGTTACCAAGAATATTGATTTCATAAAAACAATTGAGAATTATAAAAAAATCGGATTTGACAGCATCATTTTAACTAAATTTGATGAAACGTACAGTACCGGTAATATTTTAAATGCGGGATATTTTACTGATAAACCGATAAGCTTTATTTGCAAAGGACAAGTCGTCCCGGATGATATTGAAAATGCAACGAAAGATATATTACTAAAATATATATGGGGTGAAGTGAAATGACAGATCAAGCCCATAATTTAAGAAATTTAGTTGAAAAGAAAAGAAAAGAAAAAGTAGAAACAATTTTAAAAGACAGAGAAATCAAAATATACTGCATTGCAAGCGGTAAGGGTGGAGTAGGCAAAACAAATGTCGTTGTAAACTTGGCAATATCGCTTCAAAGAAAGGGACGAAAGGTTCTGGTAATCGATGCGGATTTAGGTATGGCAAATGTTGATGTCATATTAGGATTATACCCCAATGTCACTTTGTTCGATGTGTTTATTAACGAAAAATCACTTAAAGAAGCTTTAATAGATGGACCGGAAGGAATAAAAATCATTCCCGGTGGTTCAGGAATGATAAAAATGACTACGTTGGATACAGCCCAACAAAGCAGGATAGCTGAAGAATTTATTCAATTGGAAGATGTCGATACAATACTGATAGATACCGGTGCGGGAATTTCCATGAATTTGATGTCCTTTATAGCCTTTTCCCAGGAGGTTCTGGTAGTGACAACACCCGAGCCTACGGCGTTAACTGATGCATATGGACTTATTAAGGTTATTTCCGAGCTGCAGCTGAAAAAAAACATCAAGGTCATTGTTAATCGCGTATCGGGAAAAGAAATCGCTGTATTTACATTTGAAAGACTAAGAAATACTGTAGAAAAATTTTTAAAAATTAAATTAGATTATGTAGGGTATATAATAGATGATATCAGAGTATCTAATGCGGTTATGGATAGAAGTGCTTTTGTTCTTGAATACCCGAATTCTATTGCTTCCCAGTGCATTGAGGGAATTGCGGATACCTTGATTGGTAAAGAAGCCAATGCTATAAAATTGAGAACGATGTCTGAAGTTTATAACAGACTTATTAAAATTTTTGGTTAAGGCGGTGAGATTACTTTGGCTATAAAATTTAAGATGAACCGCAGAATTGAGATACTTACTGAAAATGAGAAAAAGATTGGGAACAGTACAGTCCAGGACGAGGATGAAAATTATGTTTATATCAGTGTTCCATTTGATTCAAATGGTATCGGACAAATAAAACCGGGAGATAAAATAGTGGCTTTATATTCGGATGATGATAATAAGCTGTATAATTTTGAAACCGAGGTCCATGGATTTACACAAGACAGAATACCTTTAGTGAAAATACTTAAGCCGGAAGAATATGAAGTTATCCAAAGAAGGCAGCATGTACGAATTCCGGTATTAATGGATGTGGAGTATATTATTTTAGATGATATTAGGGACATACATAATAAATCTATTCCTGAAATTAAAGAGATATATGAAGATAAAAAATGGGAAAAAGGGTACACCTTCGATTTAAGTGCCGGAGGGATGGGTGTTATAATGCGCCATTCTGTTGAAATGGATGATAAATTGCTTTTTATTATCAATGATGTTAATCTCAATATTTCAGTGACAGGTAAAGTTACGCGTGTGGTAAAAAACAAAGATTCAAGAAAATTGCTTTATAGAATAGGGATATGCTTTACAAACTTAAATTTTAATAAAGAAGAAAAAGTAATACGATTCATTTTTTTGAAAATGAGAGAACAATTAAAGGTAAGGTAAAACGCAGGGCATATTTATCTGCAAAGGATATCTACGACAGAACAAAGGGAGTGCTTGTATTTAATGCAAAAATATGAATACATGACTAAAGAAGAAAATCAGATAATTAAATATCTTCCATTGGTTGAAAATATTGTGGATAAAATGGTCATTAATACCCGTCAGGGGATGGAGAGAGATGATTATATAAATCTGGGAATCATAGGACTTATGGAAGCATTGGAAAAGTACAATCCATCTTTGAATACTTCCTTTGAGCATTATGCAAAATGGAGAATAAAAGGTGCTATTTATGATGAACTCAGAAAAAATGGCAGCATTTCCAGAAGCAGAATGGATAAATTAAATGAAATGTATAAGGCAAAAGCACACCTTCAACAAATCCTTTTAAGAGAACCGGAGGATGAAGAAATATGTGCTTATATGAAAATATCCAATGATGAGCTTCAATCAATTTATGAGGCGGTTTATTATTTATCTTATACCTTTTTAGAAGAAACCTTATATGTAAAAGATGATGAATTCACGCTTATGGAGATGATAGTTGACGAAGAAGCATTGGATCCTCAACAAAACCTGATAGATGAGGAATTAAAGCAGCAATTAACTCATGCCATAGACAAGCTTAGCGAAAAAGAAAAGATAGTTTTAGACTTATATTATAACAAGGAATTGCCTTTAAAAGAAATTGCAGCGATACTGGAAGTATCTATCTCGAGAGTTTCTCAAATACATGGGAAAATAATACTGAAGCTGAGAAAGCTACTATCATCAGCTGAAAGCTGATAAACAGGTCTCGGGTTTAAGGTTTCGGGTGTCAGGTCTCCGGTTTGTAATTGTGAGTGAAGCGTAGTAATCTTAACTCTTAGATAAACGATGATAGCTGAGAGATGAGAGATGAGAGATGAAAGTTAAGGTAGATTTAGCAAAGCAAAATCTTCATTAAATCTTAAATATTAAATCTTAATTCTTAAATCATAAAGATACTTACCCTGCTCCGAAGGAGCTAATTATACTTAAACTTATTAACGGGGGTGCGAAGTGCTCTATATATTATTGATTATCGGTATCATTATATTCATATATGGATTTTATAAATCAAGACAAAGCGGAAAAGACTTTGAACAATTCTATAGCCAGGCTTCCCAACAGGAGCTGCATTTGGTCAACCATACTATCGATGAAGAAAACATAAAAAAAGATTTAGAAAATCTACAAAGAGAAATGGATGTACTGAAAAAATTTGTGTACAGCAACATATCTGTTTCTAATTCTAAAATGGCTTCTGAAACAGATAACAAAAATAAAACTAAAAATATGGCTTCGGATAACGAACTGCTCCAAAAATTTATATCTTCTGAGGACGATACATCTCTGGAACAATTGTCTAAGGAAACGGGAATTGGAAAGGGGGAGTTATTATTATTAAAAAAATTATCCAGAAAATAAGATATTATATAGGAAATCCCAATGCTATAATGGGAATAGGATTAGGTATAATTATTTCTACCTTAATAATGATTTATATGCAAGGTACACTCTATTCTGATTATGAGGTTGAAAAAAGAGCCAGAGAAATGGGAATGAAGTATCCGGATGAAATTTTGGCTTTAGAGAAAAATAACGAAGGAGGTAACCAATAATGATGCGTGCACTTTTTACAGCTGCTTCAGGAATGATAATACAGGAAAGACGTCAGGTAAATATAGCTAATAATCTCTCAAATGCAAACACACCCGGTTTTAAAATTCAGGATTTAATAACTAAAGAAAAAGAAAAAGTCATGATACAAAACCGCGAGCATACAAATAGACAGGTATACATGAAAAATCTTGGAGCCCTAAGCTTAGGCGCAGAAATAGATGATTTGGCAATAGACTTTGAACAAGGCACACTGCAGGATACTGATAGAGATTTGGATTTTGCTTTAGAGGGTGAAGGGTTTTTTAAAATCCAATGGAATGATACTCAGGTAGGTTACACCAGAAACGGACAGTTTAAATTAGATCAGGAGGGTTACCTTATTACACAGGAAGGCAAACGTGTTTTAGGTCAGGGAAATGAATACATAATGATAGACGAGAGAAAGGTTTCGGTAGGTAAGGACGGCACTATATTTTTAGATGAAGATGATGAGTACCAATTTGATATTGTGACTCTTAATACAGTTGATAACTTGAAGGTTATTGGTTCCGGTATTTATTTAGTTGATAATGCTGAAGAAGTACCGGCTGAAAATACTAGGGTTTACCAAAAAAAATTGGAAAACTCAAATATAAATCCGCTGGATGAAATGGTTAAAATGATCGAAGTATCAAGAACATTTGAATCCAATCAGAAAGTATTGCAGGCCATTGACCAAATGATGGAAAAATCCGCTAATAGTGTCGGAAGAGTCTGATAGGAGGATGAATAGATGAACAATATTTTATATACCGGCAGAAGTGCTCTAAGTGCATTGCAGAAAAAAATCGATACTGTTACGAATAATATCGCTAATATGAACACCACAGGATATAAAAGACTCGACCAAAATTTTCAGGAATTACTAAGAAATGAAATAGGTCAATTAGGAACACCAATGACTGAGGAATTGGAAAGAAAGGCTCCTACCATTGGTTCGGGTGTAAAGGTAGGCGATACATACAGGATATTTGAACAAGGTATACTCACGCCGTCAGGCAATCCGTTAGAGGTTGCTATTGAAGGAAATGGATTTTTTGGTTTTGAGGATGAAAATGGAGACTTGCTTTTATCTCGAGTAGGCGCTTTTTCTGTAAATGAAGATGGTGAATTGATAGACAGAAACGGATATAGAGTAACTATAGATGATGATGAAGACTTAAACGATTATAAAATCGATTCCATCATTATAGATTCTACAGGTGAAATGTTTGCAGAGAATGAAGACGGAGAGATGGAAAGCGTGGGGAAAATAATTCTTTATGATATACATAATAAAGAAAGGCTTTTAGATGCAGGTGAAGGCTATTACCGGGTTCCCGATGATGTGGAATTGCTGGAATCTACCAATAGAAGCGATGCAGAATTTTTTGGGACGGTTAATCAAGGATTCTCAGAAATGTCCAATGTAGAAGCAGGTAAAGAGATGATAAATCTTATGATTCTGGAAAGATCATACCAGCTTAATGCAAGGACTTTAGACGCTGCAGATAAAATGTGGCAAATGGCAAACAACTTAAGGAGATAATTCAGTGATGGGTGGTTTTAATAAGTGACAACTGAAAACTGAAAACTGATAGTTAAGGTTGACTTTGCTTCTCAAAGTCTAATACATTTTATAAAAATCGAACTCATACAATAAAAAATATGATGTTGAAATTTGTTCAGACAAATTTCTTCCTTATCTTTCAGTTGTCAGTTATC
>JAAYPU010000056.1 GCA_012519645.1 Clostridiales bacterium
AATTAAGAATTAAGAATTAAGAGTTAAGAGTTACGGTAGAAATTTGCATCAGCAAATTTCCTCATTATCTTTCATCTCTCATCTTTTCTATTGATAATGTAGGCTTTGCGAAGCAAAGGTTTCCACAACTTTTTTCTATTATTTCTTATCTCTTATTTTATTTAAGCCTACACCTTAAACCCCTAATTTTGTTTTCTGCAGTAGCATAAGCTATGGCGTAGTCTTTGCAATGTGAAATAGATAAATGTATAATTTTTATACCTTTATCCTCTGCGATTTTTTCAGCATTATTATATAAACGTACATGAGGTTTGCCTAAATCATCTCTATATATTTCTATATCCGTAAAGGAAAAACCTCTAAGTCCTGTTCCAAGTGATTTCATTACAGCTTCTTTTGCAGCAAATCCACCTGCAATGGACTGATTATTATAATTATTTTTCTTAAAGTATGCCTTTTCCTCTTCAGTAAAAATTCTATCGAGAAAAGAGTCTTCTGTTTTCTCTAAAGCATTCTTTATTCTTTTTATTTCAATTATATCCGTTCCAATACCAACGATCATGAAAACACCCCAATAATAATTAAGAATTAAGATTAGTATAGATGTTCGCAGTTATTATTGATAATAGATAACAAAGAATAGTTAAAGTAGATTTTCTTTAGAAATATCAAAATATTCTAAATGATAGCTTTGCGAAGCAAAGGTTTCCGAAACTATTATCTATTATTTCTTATCTCTTATCTTATATAAGCCTCAACCCACTAATCACTAATCACTAATCCCTTTTAATTGTATCACAAAAATAAAGGAGATATTCAGTACATTATGCATAAATAATCTTTCATGCAAATATATCAAATATCTCCGCCCCTCCCCAAATCATTTTGTAAACGATAATGAAAAATTAAGAATAAATAATGAAGAAATATGGTTTGAAATTTGCACTAGCAAATTTTTTCATTAACTTTCATCTATCATCTCTCATCTCTATACTCTATACTCTATACTCTTTACTCCATACTCTATTTTTAGCCTATTCCCAGCAAAATAGTTGCCAGCACAAAATATATAGTAACTGAAATCAAGTCGGTCAATGATGCAATCAATGGATTTGCCATTATAGCAGGGTCTATTCCTATTTTTTTTGCGATAATTGGCAAGGTTCCGCCGATTACCTTTGCAGACAGGATAACTAAAAACAAAGACAGACTCACAGTAAATGCCATAATCATGCTGTCACCTTGCAGCCAATATATACGAATAAAATTAACTAAACTTAATGCAATACCTACAACAACACTCACTCTTATTTCTTTCCATATGACCCAAAATATATCAGTAAGCCGAATGTCTCCTACTGCCATCCCACGAATAACCAGTGTGGATGATTGTGCTCCGGCATTTCCGCCTGTTCCCATGACCATAGGCAAGAAAGTAACTAAAGAAATCACTTGTGATAATATGAGTTCAAATTTCCCTATTATCACACCCGTGAGTATCGATGAAAACATTAATATAAGCAGCCAGGGAATTCGCTGTCTTGCAAGCAACAAAACCCCTGAATCCAAATAAAGCTTTTCAGACGGTACCAAAGCAGCCATCTTTTGAAAGTCCTCAGTGTTTTCCTGCTCAATAACGTCAACAATATCATCTATGGTAATAATACCTACGAGACGATTTTCTTTATCTACAACGGGAAGTGCAATAAAGTCATATTTTTGGAAAACTCTTATTATCTCTTCTTGGTCGTCATGGGCATGGACATATATTACATCCGTATTCATTATCTCGCTTAGTTTTTTGTCATCATCACTTAAAATAAGGGTTCTTAAAGGTACAATGCCTTCCAGTCTTCTGCCTTCATCCATTACATAACAAGTATATATAGTTTCCTTTGAAACGCCATGCTGTTTTAAGTACTGGATGGCTTCTTTCGCAGTCATCTCTTTCTTTAGGTCTACATATTCTATTGTCATCAAACTTCCTGCGCTGTCAACAGGATAAGCCAGAAACTGATTTATAAGATTGCGCTTTTCTTTGTCTGTACGGCTTAATATCTTTTTAACAACATTCGCAGGCAATTCCTCAAGCAAGTCGATCATATCGTCAAAATAAAGTTCATCAACGATGTATTGTATTTCCTTATCTGTGATACCATTAATAATTTCCAGTTGAGATTCACTGGATAAGAATGAAAATACATCTGAAGAAATGTCTTTTGGCAACATCCTGAAAAGAATAATTGCCTTTTCAATCCCGATATCTGCGATGACTTCCTCAAGGATTTCAGCAATATCAGCTTCATTGTAGGTTAAAATTTCATTTCTGGCTTTACTGAATTGCTTTTCCTGAAGCATTTGAATTATTTCATCATGCATCTCTGGTCCTCCTTCCGTGAGAACCAGAAAACAAAAAGGGTTATCGTGGTTCCCACTATTTAATTTTTACTTTTTTAGCCTTACTATCCGGTAAGGGACTCGTATCCACGAACACCGCATCCTTTCATTTTAATATACAAATAAAAAAACTCTCCTCAACAAGCAGAGAAATTTCTTTACATGTTGAGCTTTAGCACTATTGAGCTTAGACTTATAAGTCAGCTGTGTTAGAAATAACCTTACCGATTATTTCTGCTGACCCATTGGCGTCTCTCGACATTTCTGGGCAACAGCATATTTCCCAATAGGAGCCTCACCTAACATTTAACTATTTAATTAATTATAAACTACATAAATTCATATTGCAAGAAATAGCTGAGGAAATTTCATGATCGAAATTTCCTCATATTGTAGTAGTTTACATATTTTTATGAATACTTTTATTCTGATATGCTATCGTTTAATACTTTCGTTTCTGCTAACTCATCCTCCGTAAGCAGCAGGGAGCTGTCCAGGAGCATTATTATTCTGTCTTCAATCTTAGCAATGCCTTTTACATAACGTCCTTTAAAATCTTGATTGAACCTCGGAGGATCAGAAATGCTTTCCGGAGAAATGGTTATAACCTCGTCCACTCTGTCTACAATAAAGCCTATCATGGTTTCCTGTACATCCACCACAATAATACATGTACGTTCATCGTATTCTATCTTTTCCTTTCTGAAACGTGTACGAACATCTATAGTAGGTATTATTCTGCCTCTTAAATTTAATACGCCATTGACGTAATCCGGCTGCTGAGGCATCTGGGTTATTTTTTGCATACCTATGATCTCTTTGACATTGGATATATCGATACCATAATAATCCTTATCTAAAATGAAAGTTAAATATTGATCCATACTCTTCTCCTTTCAAAGCATTGCTTAAGAATATACATAATACATGATTAGACGTTTTAACTCTATCCTATCTAATTATATTATATACGACAAATTAATACAATAATGTTTATCCCATAACGTTCTTGTTTCCTACTTCAAAATATAGTAAAATGATATAATAATTTATAAAAAAGGAGTCTAACAGATGAAAAGCGACAATGTAAAAAAAGGTCCTGTGGCTGCTCCGCTCCGCTCTTTGTTTTACGGAATGGGTTATACCCGCAGCGAGATCGACAAGCCACTTATTGGTATTGTAAACGCACAAAACGAAATCATTCCCGGACATGTTCATTTAGATAGAATAGCTGATGCTGCTAAAAAAGGTGTATTGATGTCCGGAGGTACACCTATAGAATTTCCGGCTATAGGAATATGTGACGGTATAGCTATGGGACATGAAGGAATGAAATATCCTTTAGCCAGCCGCGAGCTTATCGCTGATTCTATTGAAGCTGTGGCTTCAGGCCATGCTTTTGACGGTCTGGTGCTTATTCCTAACTGTGACAAAATAGTACCGGGTATGTTAATGGCTGCGGCACGATTAAATATTCCAGCCATAGTTGTCAGCGGCGGTCCTATGCGTGCAGGCTTTGAAAACGGCGAAGCATTAAGCTTTACAAGCATTATAGAAAAGGTCGGTACTTATCAGAACGGGCAAACAACAGAAGAAGAACTTGAAGAAACAGCAATGCGAGCCTGCCCGGGATGCGGTTCATGTTCAGGAATGTTTACAGCTAACAGCATGAATTGTTTAACAGAGGTATTAGGAATGGGACTTCCATTTAACGGCTCTGCTTTAGCCGATACCGGTGAACGTATTCGCCTGGCTAAAATGGCAGGTATGCTTATCATGGAATTACTCAAAAAAGATATCAAACCAAGAGATATCATGACGCTGAATGCGTTTAAAAATGCCATTACTGTGGATATGGCAATGGCAGGTTCCACCAACACAGTCCTTCATCTGCCCGCAATAGCTCATGAAGCAGGTATCTCTTTAGACCTATCATTATTTGATGCTATCAGTAATAAGACGCCTTATTTAACAAAGCTAAGTCCAAGCGGAAAACATCACATGGAAGATTTACACAGAGCAGGTGGTATTCCTGCACTAATGAATGAGCTGTCTAAAAAAGATTTGATAAATAAAGATTGTATAACTGTAACCGGACTTACAGTCGGCGAAAATATCGCTTCTGCAACCGTACAGGATTACAATGTCATTCAACCCATTGACAAACCGTATAGAAACAAAGGAGGCCTTGCCATCTTAAGAGGAAATCTCGCTCCTGACGGTTCCGTTGTCAAAGAATCAGCAGTAGCTGACGAAATGCTGGTACACTCAGGACCTGCAGTAGTATTCAACTCCGAAGAAGAAGCAGTGGATGCAATATTTAATAAAAAAATCAAAAAGGGAGATATCATTGTCATACGATATGAAGGACCTAAAGGAGGTCCGGGAATGCGTGAAATGCTTTCTCCTACATCTGCAATTGTTGGTATGGGCTTAGATAAAGATGTCGCTCTACTCACGGACGGTCGGTTCTCAGGAGCTACCAGAGGAGCTGCCATTGGTCATATTTCTCCCGAAGCAATGGAAGGCGGTCTTATCGGCATCATTCAAAACGGAGATATTATCCATATAGATATTCCGGGAAGAAAACTCAATTTAGATGTATCTGAGGAAGAAATAGAAAAAAGAAGAAAAGCTTATGTTAAACCCGAGCCGAAAGTCAAGACAGGATATTTAGCACGATATGCAAAACTAGTCACATCAGCCAACACCGGCGCAGTACTCAAAATTGATTAGCGCTACGCACAGTGTGAAAAGCGCTGCGCGCAATGTGAATAGTGCTTCGCACAGTATATGAATAAAAAGTTGGAGTAATGCTCCAACTTTTTATTTTCTTTAATCTTTCCGGCGGACACTGTTCACCCCTGCACTATTGTTTCACTATCGTTTAACTATCACTCAACTATTGTTTAACAATAGCTTAAAGATGCGAAGCATCAATTGACAAGTATTGCTTTTTCAATACTAAATAAATAAAGATACGTTTCTTTAATATTTAAACCTTTAATTTTCTCCAAAGCTTCCTTATATAATTCCAGCTGGACTTTGTATTTATCTACTATAATCTCCACCTGCTTCAAATACAAATCATCCATGTCCAAAAAATCATTTTTATAGTCTAATAAAACATAACCGTCATCTTCTTTAAAGTAACAGTCAATCGTTCCTTGTACCAGTATTTTCTCTTCCGTCTCAACCTCAGGAATTACTTCCCTCGCTTCTTTGATAATATTAAAGGAAACCTCTCTAAAGACTTCTTGGGACTCTTTCATTCTCTGTCCTATTTCCGAATCAAAGAAACGCTTGATTCTTTCAGGCACAATAGTTTCAGCTTCTTCCTTTTTCAGGATATCCGATGATACCATCTCACTGATTTGGTTATTGATCTCTTCTATGCTTTCCGTCCTCTGTATATCCATGTGCTGCATAGCCAAATGCATAATAGTCCCTCTCTCCATAGCGGTAAATTTGTGTTCATGCTGTGTAAAAGACGGACCTTGTACACGTTTTGGCATATCCATCTCATCAAACTTCATCTCTTTGGCTGTCAATTTTCTTATTTCCGTTACTGTTAATTTAGAAGGAATCTGTGTCTCTAATGAATAATCATATGTCCATTCCAATAAATCAGCTATTTTTTGTGCTTCATCATCTTCCGTCTCAAAGCCTTCAAAAAACCCTTTACGAATATCCTCTTTTTTATTTTCAGCTCTTTCCTTATCAACAGACATATCTCTTTTCGTTATCTTTTCTATATTCCATAGAGATGCATCTTCTTTACAATCATATAAATCAGCCGGATACTCCAATATTTTTACTAATTCGTTTTTACAATGCTCGTGCCGAAGCAAAACAGGAATGATCCAATCCAGATAATTAGACCCATGATGAACATAATTCTCATCATAAATCATCCATTTTTCTCTGGTTTTTTGCAAATCTGATATGGTTCCCAGCAGTACAAGTCTATCTCGTGCTCTGGTAAAAGCAACATAAAGAATACGCATTTCTTCAGCAATAAATTCTTTATCCAGTTCCTTTTTAATTAGTTGTTGATTCAATGTTTGAAAATATACTCCTAAAGACGGGTCAATATTTCTCATTCCAATGCCAATATCTTTATGTAAAATAACCTTGGATGTCTGGGTTTTTTTGTTAAACCTTTTCCCCAGACCCCCTACGAGGACTATTGGAAATTCCAATCCTTTACTTTTATGAATACTCATGATGCGGACAACATCCTCATTTTCACCTATAACCTTTGCCGTATTGATACTGCTTCCGGTTTTTTTAACCTGATCCATAAACCTCAAAAAATCAAACAAGCCCTTCATAGTCGTACTCTGAAACTGCTTTGCTTTCTCTATAAGCACACGCATATTCGCATAACGCTGCGCGCCTCCCGGAAGAGCGCGAATATAAGTTTCATACCCTGTTTCTTTCAACAATACCCATAAAAATTCATCTACAGGCAAATATGTGCTTTTCTTTTTCCATGCATTTATTTTATCTGAAAATTTTCTGCATTTTTTTGCCAAAGGTTCATCCTCACAGGCATATGTCTCAAAAGCATGATAGAACTTTCCTTCTGCCTTAAGCCTTATTTCTACTATTTCGTCCGTCATAAAGCCGCCGATAGGTGAACGTAATACGCTTAAAAGGGGTATATCCTGTTTTCTGTTATCAATTAAGGATATCAGATTCAGGAAAACACCTATCTCTATAGTTTCAAAATATCCTTCTTCTGCATCCACATAGACAGGTATGTTTTCCTGCAAAAACACCTCATAATATATCTGCATCCAGCCCTTTATAGTTCTGAGTAATATAACAATATCCCTGTAAGATGCGCGCCTCACTTCTTCCTTCTTACAATCGTAAATTTCAGTTCCGATCAAACTCTTTATCTTCTCTGCCGCAACATAAGCTTCCATCTCCACTTTTTTCATTTCCTGGATTTCCTCATCTATTTCATCCTCTTGAGAAGATTTATGCTCTATAAGCTTTAACTCTATTGGATAATCGTAGGAATCCGAATAACATAAACCTTTATATAAATAAGCATCCTCATCATACTCGATTTCCGCCATTCTTCTATGCATAAGGTTTTTAAATATGTAATTGGTTCCATGTATAATGTGTGATTTGCTTCTGAAATTTAAATTCAGATCTATCTTAATGTCCGATGTGCATGACTCCTCTTTAAAGGAATCGTATTTATTAATAAAAATCAAAGGATCGGCAAGTCTGAAACGATAAATACTTTGTTTCACATCCCCTACCATAAAAAGATTATTCTCTCTTTTTATATGAGAGATCAAAGTTTCCTGAACAATATTACTGTCTTGATATTCATCAATAAAAATAAAGCTGAATTTATCTCTGTATTCCTGAGAAACCTCTTCTATTTTCAGTATTTCTAAAGCTCTGTGCTCTAAATCATTAAAATCAAATAAATTTCTTTCAGCCTTTTTTTGTCCATATATTGCACTGAATCTTTCAACCAGATCGTATAGACACCGAGCATAAGGATATACCTCTTTTTGCTCTTTGATATATGTTTCGATATCTTTATCACCATAAGCTTCTTTAAGCTGTTGAATTATATTTTTTACTTCATCTCTTATTTTTTTAACTATCTCTTTAAAACCGGATGCTTCTCCTTTTACAGGAGGCAATCTGCTAAAATCTATTTGTTGTAATTTTTCTTTCAAGCATTTGTCATCCTGTATAAAGGCATCCCTTAATGCCGCCAATTTCTCCATATCTCCCTGTATTACAGGCAAATATACGGTCAGACCTTCTATTTTATTGCAAATCGTTTCGGCTTTTTCCAAGAGACATTCAGCGCTCTCTATTTCAAATAAAATACCGCTTATAATCTTTCGATACAAAGGTTTATTTATAAAATCATCGAAATCTGTATCAAGCTCTTCCGCCTTTTCTTTCAACCATGCTAAAGGTTCGGGCAGGCTTTGTATAAAATTAAAGGTATATAGGATGATATCCTTTATTTCTTCATCATCTTTGCCGGAAGCATATCTGTCCGCAAAAGCAATAAAATCATCCTCACCTCTTTCAAATTCCATATCCAGCAATTCTTCCAGCGCTTCCGTCTGCAATATTATTTTTTGTGCCTCATCACATATTTTGAAGTCGGGCTCGATATCTATCAAATAGAAATAATTTTTTAATATCTCAATGCAAAATGAGTGGAAAGTGCTTATATTTGCTCTGTTTATGAGATTGAGCTGATTTCTCAAGAAGCTTTCTTGATTAGAGGGGTTGTCCAAGGCTTGTGAAATAGCAGCAGAAATACGCTCTCGCATTTCAGCCGCGGCAGCATTGGTAAAGGTTACAATAAGCATTTTTTCTATGCTTATATTATCATTAATAATCAACTGCTTAATACGTTCCACCAAAACAGCCGTTTTCCCTGAACCTGCGGCAGCAGATACAAGAATATTTTTATTGCGTTCTTCAATTGCCTGTTGTTGACTATTTGTCCACATATCTTTACCTCTTTAATGATGCTTCGCATCAGTGTATGGAGTATGGATTATAGAGTATGGAATTGATAATTGATAAGGGATGAGGTCTATTCCCTATTCCCTATTCCCTATTTCCTATTCCCTATTCCCTATAGATTATATCATGTAAATTCAAAAATAGAAATTTTCTGCGTACCCTATGATAATTTGCTTTTCAAGAGAAAATGATATAAAATACTTCAATATTATATTATAATTAGTATAATTCACAGTAGCAATCAGCTATCTTTAAGACCATATCGCCCTACGCCGTTAATGAAGTTTTTTGAGAAAGGAAAATTATATGAATAGACCAACACTATTAATGATTCTAGATGGATTTGGATATAATCCCAACAAAGAAGGCAATGCTATTGCGGCGGCCAATATTCCTAACATAAACGCGCTCTTGTCTGCCTACCCTCACACATTATTAGGGACAAGCGGTATGGATGTGGGCTTACCGATTGGGCAAATGGGCAATTCAGAAGTAGGCCACTTAAATATAGGTGCCGGAAGGATCGTATATCAGGAGTTTACGCGCATCACAAAGGCAATAGAAGATAAAGATTTTTTCAAAAATAAAGTATTGGTCACTACTATGGAAAAAGTGAAAAATGAAAATAAAGCGCTTCATCTATTTGGACTTCTTTCCGATGGCGGTGTCCATAGTCATAATACACATCTATACGCCCTTTTAGAAATGTCAAAGCAATTAGGGCTTAAAAAGGTATATATTCATGCTTTCTTAGATGGAAGGGATGTGCCTCCTAAGAGTGCCATCGATTATATCAAGGAGTTAAAATACAATATTAAAAAAATAGGCATAGGAGAAATAGCTTCTATCTCGGGAAGATACTATGCAATGGACAGAGATAAGAGATGGGAACGTGTATCCCTCGCATATGATGCAATAGCCTGCGGAGAAGGCACGAAAGCCCAATCAGCCGAAGACGCCGTTATTAATTCCTATAACAGAAATGAATCCGATGAATTTGTAAAACCAACTGTAATAATAAAAGATGGGGCTCCTATATGTACTGTATCTTCTAATGATGCTATTATAATGTTTAACTTTAGACCCGATAGGGCTCGCGAAATCACCAGAGCTTTTGTAGACACAGAATTTGACGGATTTAAAAAGAGGGACGGACATATACCTGTTTCATATGTCTGCATGACACAATACGATGCTGAAATGCCCAATGTTGAAGTAGCCTTCCCTCCTCAAACGCTTGAAAATACTTTGGGACAGTATATTTCAAGCTTAGGTCTTAAACAGCTTCGTATCGCTGAAACCGAGAAATACGCTCATGTCACTTTTTTCTTTAATGGCGGAATTGAAGCGCCGAATGTAAATGAAGACCGGATACTTATCCCTTCACCCAAGGTTGCCACCTACGATTTAAAACCTGAAATGAGCGCTTTTGAAGTTACCGACAGGCTTATTCAGGAAATCAACAGGGATTATTATGATTTAATTATTATAAATTATGCCAATGCCGATATGGTAGGACATACCGGTATTATGGAAGCGGCTATACAAGCTATAGAAGCAGTAGATACATGCATCGGTCGCGTTTATAATGCAGTTAAAGAGAAAAACGGAACTTTGATTATCACTGCAGACCATGGTAACGCAGACTCTATGCTTGACGATAATGGTTCTACGGTAACTGCGCATTCTCTAAACAAAGTCCCTTTTATATTGGTCAGCGAGGAATCTTTTGAATTATCCGAAGGCATCTTAGCAGATGTTGCTCCGACAGTTTTGGATATTATGGGATTGGAAATACCGGAAGAAATGACCGGAAAATCGCTGATTGCAAAAGCACCCGCACTTGCTAACTAAGAACTAATAACTAATAACTAAGAGTTAAGGAAGATTTTTGTGTTTTTTAACACAAAAATCAAAACTAAAAAAGGAAGAAATTTGCTGAAAGCAAAATTTCTTCATTATCTCTTAGTTCTTAGTTTTTAGATATAGTTATAGTTATAGTTATTAGTTATAGTTCTTAGCTATTAGTTAATAGTTCCCTGAGACCAGAGACCTGAGACCTGAAACCTGAATCAGTTCTTAGTTCTTAGTTACTTTTCTATTCCTATTCTCGCATCTACTCCACTATTATAGTAATGCTTGATCTCCTTCATCTCTGTCACCAAATCAGCAAATTCAATAATTTTTTCCGGTGCATTCCTGCCGGTCAAAACTACTTCTATATTTTCATTTCTTTTATTCAATATATCGATTACATTATCAATATTTAACAGATTATAATGCAAAGCGATATTGATTTCATCCAAAATGACGATGTTAAAATCATCGGACTTGAGTATGCTCTCTATCTCTTTTAAA
>JAAYPU010000057.1 GCA_012519645.1 Clostridiales bacterium
AGATACAAACAAAGCTATAAATGAACATGCAGCTACAGGCATTAAATGGACAAGAGAACCTGTCATCTCCGCAGTCAATAGGATGCTTGTAACAGGTGCTTTTACCGAGCTGGCTAAGGCACCCGCCATTCCGCATACAGCAAAGTCCGCGATATAACCTGGCTGAAGTCCGAAATTCATGGCAACCAATCCGACTATGCTACCTGAAAGTGCTCCTACAGACAGTATCGGCATAAATATTCCCCCGGGAGTGCCACTGCCAAAGCTTGTACATGTAAACAAGAACTTAACTCCAAGATAAACAAGTAATATGGCAATACCGCTTTCTGCGGTTTCAGCCAGTTTAATCAAATTCAAACCGCCGCCTAGAACCTGGGGCAGGAAAAGCCCACAAGGCAGTGCAATTAGTAATGCAATGCAGGGACGAATAAACCACGGAAGCTTATTATAAGCTGTCTGAAACCCCAATAAAGCCCTATTCATTAGAGAGCCAATGATGCCGGAAATAATGCCCAATGGTATAAGCCAAATATAAAGGCTTTCCGGTAACTGCGGTGTTTCTGCAAAACTTAAGACCGGTTTAAGTCCAAAAAAATATTTTGAAACCACATCTGCTGTTAAAGCCGCAGTGGTTGCAGCGATAAGGATAAGCCCAGAAAAGCTTCTGTGTACTTCCTCAAGAGCAAAAACAATACCTGACAGCGGAGCATTGAATGCCGCAGACAGACCTGCAGCTGCACCTCCGGTCATAAGGTAGTTTTCTTCAAGTTTATTTTTACTTATTTTTTTAGCTAATGCTTGGCTTCCCGAGGCACCTATTTGTATTGACGGGCCTTCCCGACCAAGAGAAAGGCCAAATATTGATGACAATATACCAGCTAAAAACCTGACAACAAGAACAGAATACCATTTTATTCTTATACCATAGATAAGCTGTCCTTCAACCTGAGGTATTCCACTCCCGGTAGCCATTGGTTCATATTTTATAAGCCATGCAATAAAGAGTCCGGCAGCAACAATCAATAATATCCACGGTAAAATCATGAATGGATGTGATCTCAAATAAGCATATATTTTTAATGCTGTATCAGTTCCATATTCAATACCCATTCGATACAAGACAACCAATAGTCCTGAAATCACCCCTGATAAAATGCCCTTAAGTGCAACACGCCATTTAATCTCATTTAAGCCTGATAATATCTTGTAAACTTTAGAATCGCTTTTAGTTTCCATACTTTCACCCATTTATTCTCACTATTATGGGACACTTATTAGATAGATAATGCCTTATTATCGATCATTGCTATTCGGAGAAATTGTCTAATAATGTAATTATATCATACCATCACAAAATATTTGTCATTTTGCAATATAACAATTTCTAATAAAAAATGACCCTATCACTTAGATAAGGTCACTTTGAAGTGCCATCAATCAGAAAGAGACATACTCTTTTTATCAGTTCATTCAATGGGAACTTGATTCAAATGTGTTGATGGTCCTGATTTTTCAGTAGAATGCTCATTTGTATCCTGTACATTTTCATTGATACTTTTGAGTATTATCTTACCCATATCTTTTATCTGTGCCGATGTTTTCTCCGGCAGATGCTCAAGAAGCTTTTCCGCCATATTCAGTTTAAAACTAATAATTCTGCCAATGAGTCTTTCATCCATTTTGCTTACCTCCAAAACGAATTTTCAGTATTCCATCCTCAAATGCTGCCTTTGTTATGGATTGGCTAAGGAGCATCCTTGGAAGCGTAATGTTTCTCTTAACAGCTCCGGCCCTTACAATCAGTTCGTCACCTTTTTGATTCAGTGTAAGGTCTTTTTTCTCAACAAAAGGAATCATAAGAGAGAGGATATATTTATCCCCTTCCTTTTCCACCTTCTGTGCCCTGCCATTATACTTGATATCTACAGGATTGCTATCATGAAATATTTCTTCGGCCAATCTGCCCAGCATCGTCATTCCAACGACCTCTGTCTCAAAGAGAGGAGCATAGTAAATCGGAATTGGTGAGAAGCTTTCAACTATATCCTTTTTATATTTACTCTGGATATCTTTCCATCCCTTAAAGTAGTCATCTTTGATACTTTCGGGAAACACGCGATTTACAACTACAGCATCCACATTGAAATCATAGATGTTGAGATAGGTAAAGCTGCGTTGTGCCTCCTTTATAACCATTTTTTCAGGGTTAACGACAATCCGAATGCTAGTGATGTTCCTGTCAGAAAAAATCTTTCGCATTTCATCCAGTTCATAATATATGTTATCGATCTCATCCATCACCTGACCAGACGGCATCGGGATTCCAGCCAATGATTCTACGGCGGGCCCGACAACCTTTATGGCCTTCTTTTTGATTGGGAAAAGCTTTTCCATCCACCAGCGGAGCATTTCAGGGAAACTCAGTAACGCAAGTGTTTCGCCTGTCGGCGCGCAGTCGACAACGATTACGTCAAAATTGCCTTCTTTGTAGTATTTCAAGATGCGGAGCAGGCTCATAAGATCCTGCATGCCGGGAAAAACGGTCAACTCCTCTGTTGTTATATTCTTTACTGCCTTTGCAGTGAAAAGTTCTGTGAGATATTTTTGAACCTTTCCCCAGCCTTTTTCTGCCTCATGGGTAGTATCAATCTCCTCAGCCCATAGATTTTCGCTTATTTCTATCAGCTCGTTCGTTAGCTTCGTATCAAAAGAATCCCCCAGGCTGTGCGCCGCATCTGTACTGACTACCAGTGTTTTCAACCCCCGCTCGGCAGCCTTCACTGCGGTGGCGGCTGCAACACTTGTTTTGCCGACTCCGCCTTTCCCTGTATAAATTATGATCCTCATAAAATAATCCCTTCTCTCTTTATTTTACTTCGCGAATATTACTGATAACGAAATATTTGACAATAAATGTTTTCAAATGATTAATCAATTTCGATTTTCCGGACAGCGTGCTCATCCTGTTGATTATCCGGCTGCACTACAAGTTCCTCTGTTAAAATGTTTAGTATTTTACTTGCTATTTGGGCTAAAAACTGTTTCTCTTCCTGTGTCAGCTTTTCAGCCACTTTGTTTTTATATTCTGAAATAAGCTCTTTAAACCTTTGGATTTCTTCGATTCCTTTTTCTGTAAGCTTCAGGACAACAATTCTCCTGTCGTGTTCGCTTCTTTCCCTGACGATGTAGCCCTCCTTAACGAGCCTGTTGATGATTCCCGTCGCTGTACTCATAGGAGAATGGATATATTCCGCAAGCTCTGTCATAATAATTTCTTTTTTCTTTTCAATAAGCAACAAAGAAAATAGTTCTGTTTTGGAAAATTTCAGGTCAAAGTTAAGCCATTCTTCAGGAAAAAAAAATTTTTTCAGGTTATTAAGCAGTAAGTCTGTAACATATTCAATATCCATATAATAATTCACCACACAAATATTTCGCTATACGTAATATATTAAACTAATTATATTCTCCATAATCATTCTTGTCAATAGCAATAAAAAGGTTTTATCCCTCAAAATTATAAATAGATAATACCTTTATAGCAGTAGAAATCTACAACGTTTTCTAATAAAAAAATGACCCTATCACTTAGATAAGGTCACTTTTTATATTATCCTGCATATAAATCGTATTTTATATTACCTGTATTGAGGGTTTGAAAAATGAGGTGAGTTCTAGGCGCTTCAATGCCGAGGAGCGGAGCTTACTTAAAGCTAAGTGAGCATCCGAAGCAGAAGGAGCAACAACGAAATCGCCCATTTTTCGAAGCCGACTATTTAAGCGCTGCCTGTGCAGCAGCAAGCCTAGCTATCGGCACTCTATAAGGTGAACATGACACATAATTCAATCCTACTGACTGACAGAATTGTATGGACCTTGGATCACCTCCATGCTCACCGCAGATACCCAGCTTAATATCGGGGCGAACGCTTTTTCCCAGTCTTGCAGCCATTTCAATCAACTTCCCGACACCCACGGTATCTAATGTTTGGAAAGGATCACTTTCGAGAATCTTTTTGTTTTTGTAGTCATTTATAAATTTACCGGCATCATCCCTCGAGAATCCATATGTCATCTGTGTCAGGTCATTTGTCCCAAAGGAGAAAAATTCTGCTTGTGAAGCAATTTCATCCGCTGTTAAGGCAGCACGCGGTACTTCTATCATAGTCCCTATGGAATATTTTATATCTTCTTTTGCATCTTCAAGTACCTGATAAATAGTTTTTTCTATAACATCTCTTACGTATTCCAGTTCTTTTACCGCACCTACCAATGGGATCATTATCTCAGGTATAACATCAAGTTTGTCCTCTTTCTTAACTTCTATAGCCGCCATCATTATAGCTCGGGTCTGCATTTCATAAATCTCCGGATATGTTACGGCAAGGCGGCAGCCTCTATGTCCAAGCATAGGATTAAATTCCTTTAGTTCTTCTATTTTCGCAGACAGCTTATTATACTCTATACCTATTTGCTCAGATAAATTCTTTATTTCCTCTTTTGTATGCGGCAAAAACTCGTGCAGAGGCGGATCCAAAAGACGAATGGTTACCGGACGTACACCCATTGCTCTGAAAATGCCTTTGAAATCTTCTTTTTGATATGATAATAGACTGTTTAAAGCAGCTATCCTTTCTTCTTTATTTCCTGCGACAATCATTTTTCTCACAGCAGGAATACGCTCTTCTTCAAAGAACATATGCTCAGTTCTGCATAGCCCAATACCCTCTGCTCCGAATTTAACAGCAATCGAAGCGTCCTTGGGATTATCCGCATTGGCACGGACTTTTAATGTGCGTATTTCATCGCTCCAGCTCATTATCAAACTGAAATCTCCTGAAAATTCAGGTTCTATGGTTTTTATCTTTCCTTTGTAAACGAAACCTGTATTCCCATCCAGCGAGATAAAGTCTCCTTCCTTGTATATATCTTCTCCTATATACATCTTCTTCTGGGACTCTTCTACGCGTATTTCAGAACATCCCGAAACGCAGCATTTTCCCATCCCTCTTGCAACCACGGCAGCATGGGATGTCATTCCTCCTCTTGCAGTAAGTATTCCTTCTGCAGCAACCATGCCTTCAATATCTTCGGGAGAAGTTTCAAGACGAACCAGAACAGATTTAATACCATTTTTCTTAGCCTCTACGGCATCTTCAGCAGTAAAATATATCTGACCGCAGGCAGCGCCGGGAGATGCGGGCAATCCTTGAGCAATTTTTGTTGCTTTATCTAATTCAGCTAAATCAAATGTAGGATGTAATAATTGATCGATTTGAGACGGTTCTATACGACCTATGGCAGTTTTCTTGTCAATAAGTCCTTGCTCTACCATGTCCACGGCAACCTTGATTGCTGCTTTTGCTGTTCTCTTTCCGTTTCTGGTTTGAAGCATATAAAGCTTTCCTCGTTCGATTGTAAATTCTATGTCCTGCATATCTTTATAGTGATTTTCAAGAAGTGTAGCAGTATCTGTAAACTGTTTAAATACCTCAGGCATCGTTTTTTCAAGCTCAGCTATAGGCTGAGGCGTTCTTATACCTGCAACCACATCTTCTCCTTGAGCATTTATAAGAAATTCCCCAAAAAGTTTCTTCTCGCCGGTTATAGGACTGCGTGTAAAAGCAACACCTGTTCCCGATGTATTCCCCATATTCCCAAAAACCATAGATTGTACGTTTACTGCCGTACCAAGGTTTCCGGGGATATTGTTTAATTGTCTGTATACATTTGCACGAGGATTATTCCAGGAATCAAAAACTGCCTTTACAGCCATCATTAATTGTTCCTGAGGATCCTGAGGAAAGTCCCTATGAACCTCTCTTTTTACCAGCTTCTTATATTCTGCGATTATTTCCTGTATATCTTCAGGATTGAGGTCTACATCGGAGCTATAACCTTTTTCACTTTTTTTGCTGTCAAATATATGATCAAATTTATGTTTTGGTATATTTAAAACAACATCACCAAACATTTGTATAAAACGTCTGTAGCTGTCTAAAGCAAATCTTCGGTTTTGCGTCAATGCGGCAAGTCCGATAACACTTTCATCATTGAGACCAAGATTCAGTATGGTATCCATCATACCCGGCATTGAAAATACCGCTCCTGATCTTACTGAAACCAAAAGAGGATTTTGAGGATCCCCGAATCTTTTTTGTGTTTTTTCTTCCAATAAAGACAGTTTGCTGTATATCTGTTCAACAACATCCTCAGATATTACCTTGCCTTGTGCATAATAATTATTGCATGCTTCAGTTGTGATGGTAAAACCGAAAGGAACCGGTAAACCTATTCTGGTCATCTCTGCTAAATTTGCCCCTTTTCCTCCCAGCAGACTTTTCATATCCTTATTGCCTTCATCAAAAGAATATACATATTTATTTTCCATTTTCATCCTCCTTTACTTAAACTTCATTATTTCAAAAATAATACTTGCAGTTTCTTCCACTGCCTTAGCAGAAACATCTATGACCGGACATCCCAGTTTTTTCATGATCTCCTCTGCATAATCCAGCTCCTTCAATATACGTTCCATACTGGCATAATTGGCATCATTGCCAAGACCTAATGCTTTTAACCTTTCCTGTCTAATTTCATTGAGTTTTATCGGATTGGTCGTTAAGCCTATAATTTTTTTCTTATCAATTTGGAATAATTCATCTGCAACCGGGACCTCCGGAACGAGAGGAACATTTGCAGCCTTAATATTTTTATGTGCAAGATACATGGATAAAGGAGTCTTAGATGTTCGTGAAACACCTACTAAAACAACATCCGCTTCTTTGATTCCACGTACATTTTTTCCGTCATCATATTTGACTGCAAACTCTATAGCTTCTACCTTTTTAAAGTATTTATCATCAAGACGGCGAATAAGTCCAGCTTCATATGCAGGCTGCTGATGGAATAATTCAGAAAAAGTTGAAATTACAGAATGCATTATATCTACAATCGATATATTATGTATTTCAGCAGATTCCAGTAATTTCTGCCGAATCTCAGGAATAACAACAGTAAAGACGATAATAGCTTTTTCCTTTTTGGCATCGTTAATGATATCTTCGATCTGAGCAGTATTAGAAATATAAGAAAATCTCTTCACATTATATTCGACATCTTTAAATTGACTGACAGTAGCTTTTACTATTTGGTCGGCTGTTTCTCCAATAGAATCAGATACAACATATATATTATACATGTACTACCCCCTAAATCTTCATTCTGGCAAGGTCAACCAGCAATCTTGTAATATTGGTTTTAGAAACTTTTCCGGTTATTTTATGATATTTTTTACCGTTGATGGTCACTTCTTCTGTTACAGGCAGACTATCTACTTCGTGCTCAATAATTTTAATGGCAGCCTCTAATGCAGTGTCTGAATCCCGTATGGTTATTATGTTTGGCATACGAGTCATAAACATACCTACCGGCACTTTATTCATATCCGTACCGCCCATAATATTCTTCAGAAGATCCTTTCGAGATACTACACCTCCCAAATATCCATTAGATACAACATACAAACCGCTTGTGTCCTCTAAGAAAAGCGTTACTATAGCATCGTATAATGTAGTTTGCTCATCAATTACTGTTGGCAATGATTTTATTTCCGATACCAATACTTTTTTGATTTTTTCAGAAATAACTTCTGCTTCTGTATTTCCAGAAAAATAATATCCAACCTTAGGTCGTGCATCCAGGATCCCTATCATTGTCAGTACAGAAAGATCTGTCCTTAAAGTAGAACGAGTTATGTTCATTTTTTCTGCTATTTGGTCGCTGGTAATTGGTTGATTTTCTTTTACGATCTCAACAATTTCTTTTTGTCTGTTTGTTAGTTCTATGTAAAACACTCCCTTCAACAACATATTTGTTTAATTATGATATGCTATTTATCAATTATGTTATATTATATACCTTATTTAAAGAATTGTTAAGCCGTAATTTCACAAAATAAAAAGACTTTGCTAACGTGAAGTTGTAAACCCTTTGTAGACACAAAAAAGAATTAACCAAAGCCTTGTTGAATACGAAACTCAACAGGGCTTTGATATTTCAAAGAGTAAGCTGG
>JAAYPU010000058.1 GCA_012519645.1 Clostridiales bacterium
TTCTAGTTTCAAATTCATTCATAACTATAACCTCCTTTAATTAAGGAGATTATATAAATATTAAAACTAAGAGTCCACGATGTCATGGAACAAAACTAGCACTTAGAGTCCACGATGTCATGGAAGAAAATACTCCACGATGTCATGGAACATACCAGTTAGAGGTTAGAGGTCAGAGGTTAGTGATTGGTCTCAGGTCTCCGGTCTCTGGTCTCAGGTCTCAGGTTAATGTTGAAATTTGACTTTTTGTCAAATTCCTTCCTGAATTATTCATTATTCATTATTAATTATTCATTAAACCACGAACTACGAACCTCGAACCACGAACTGATGCGAAGCATCAATGCACGATAAACGATACACGATACTGATGCTCCGCATCAGCAGAGTCCTTCTTTCTCATCGAAACCGAATACGATATTCATATTTTGTACAGCCTGACCTGAAGCTCCCTTAACTAAATTATCTAAGGCGGAGGTCACAATTAAACGGTTGGTTCGTTTGTCCGTCCAAATACTGATATCACAGTAATTAGTGTCCTTCACAAAGCGGGTTTCAAGATAATCTTCACGAATCCTTACGAAAGGTGCATCCTTGTAAAAATCTTTATAAAGCTGATGAATTTCTTCCTTAGAATAGGATCCGGCTATCTGAGCATAACAAGTTGATAAAATTCCTTTCTGCATGGGTATTAAATGAGGTGTAAAAGTAATCTGAACTTTGCTGCCATACATTTTTGAAAGCTCTTGTTCGATTTCGGGCGTATGACGATGGGAAGCAATACCATATGCTTTAACAGATTCACCGCATTCTGAAAAAAGTAAGGGTATATCTGCTTTTCTTCCCGCACCTGTTACACCGGATTTTGCATCAACTATAATAGTTTCAGCATCAATGAGTTTTAGTTTTAATGCCGGCGCCAGCGCAAGAATGCTTGCTGTTGTATAGCATCCTGGGTTAGCAATTATTTGCGAGCCTTTAATATTGTCTTTCCATAATTCGGGAAGTCCATATACTGCTTTTTCTAATAAATCTTTTGCAGTATGTTTTGTTTTATACCAATTTTCAAATGTTTCAATATCATTCAGTCTAAAATCCGCGCCCAAATCAATAACTTTAATACCTGAATCAAAAGCCTTTTTTACGAAATCAAAGGCAGTTCCATGGGGCAAAGCAGTAAATAATACATCTATATCGGGAATTTTTTTCAATGCGTCATCTGTGCTTATCAGAACTTTATCAATAATCCCGATGAAATGAGGATATATTTCGCTAAATGGTTTTCCTGAATAAGAATTAGAACTTAAAAATTCTATTATAACCTTCGGATGTTTATTTAACAGCTTGGTAAGCTCCTGCCCAGCATAACCGGTAGCTCCAATAATACCTGCTTTTATCATGACAACCATTCCTTCCCTTGAATATGTTTAGTATGAGTAACTAATGTGTTAAGTATAAACATACCACTTTTGTATTAGTTTAATATTTAAATAATTAAATTTATATTTCTAGTTTTGCTATAATGTTAATAATATACTAATTTATAAAAATAATATATAAAATAATGATAAAA
>JAAYPU010000059.1 GCA_012519645.1 Clostridiales bacterium
AATATTCCCTCGCCAAAAGATGCATCATTAGGCTTGACTATCAATTTTTCGTACTTTTTGAGACATCTCTGCAGGAGCTCTGCCAAGTCAAAATCACCTTCCTGATATACGCCATCTTCTATAATATATTGGATCTTACCCTTATCAATTGCCATATTTAGACTGGGTAGGTAATGGGCGTTTTTTTGAAATAAGAGGGGTAGATTTCTTTTATCTACTAAAAAAGGTGCGAGGCCTCGTTCGCTAAAGTTAAGTTTGTACATATCACGCTCCGATAGATATTGATCTTTATCCCATTTATCAAAATCATATACAACATAAGAGCGTGGAAACATGCCATATTTACGGGCATCATTCAGTTCATCAGGCGTTAGCTCATATTTCCCCAGTTGCATTTCGAATATTGTCTCATAACGGCTTTTATTTACCTTGTTGTCAATCAATACCCTATAAGCAGAGCGAATCCGTTTGCGCGTTGCATTCATTTTCCGTAAAGCTGGTGAAGACTTAAAATACTTGTTGAAAAGCTTTTTGATCATATCACAAATCCTTTTGTTGGTGCAATGTTTGTTTTATTTAATGCCAATGATGCTATTGAAGAGGTTCTTGGACAACACTAAACCTGAGTGGTATCACTCAAGCCTGAGGGTATGCTTTGTAGGTCTTTACTTTTCAAAACCTCGTAGCCTTAGAAACTCAACAAATTCTGTGTCAATGAGAACAGGGGTAGAAAGTTGCATAGATCTTAATGCGGGGAACCGTGTATTAATCTCAATAATTTTTAAGCCCTCAGTGGTAAAGGCTATGTCGAGACCCCCAAATTCCAGATAGCTAATCTCTTTCAAGAGGTCATCAATGGCTCCTTTCTTGTCACTCCAATCCGCGATCATGGAGCCAGTAATAGTATGACCCGTTACTGGATGTTTTTTTAGATCGATTCTCGTTCTTCCCAGAGTATAGGCTTGCCGCAACTCCCCAGTCTCTTGATCTATAGTAGCAGCCACGCCTCCTCCTGAGGTATTATCCACAAAGCTCTCCGAAGATGCTCCAAAGCGATGGAACATTCTAATTACTCTCAAAGAACCGTCCCTTCTTTTAAAAAAGAGAGCTCTGATTGTGTTTAAGCTGGTGGGATTAATCCTGTGGGCGTACTCCTCATTGATTAGCACATTGTTGATGATGGCGTTCCCCTCTTTTTCAATCCGTTGCAGGTCTTCCTCCGTTAATGTTTGGGATATCAAAAATATTCCGTCTCCCCCGCTTAAGTTATTTGGCTTAACAATCAGTTTTGCATACTTGGTTAGGCATCTTTTAAGTAGCTCCTCCAAGTTGAATTCACCCTCTTGATATTTTCCGTCTTCTATAATATATTGGACCCTACCATTTTCAATTGCAACGTTTAGGCTGGGAAGGTAGTGGGTATTTTTGTGAAATAAGAGAGGGAGATTTCGTTTATCAACATAGACAGGCGCAAGCCCGCGTTCCCATAAATTCAGTTTGAACATATCCCGCTCTGATAGGTATTGATCTATATCCCACTTTTCAAAATCATATACAATGTACGACCTCGGCCATATTCCATGCTTACGGGCATCATTCAATTCATCTGGTGTCAGCTCATATTTTTCAATCTGTGTTTCGAATACTGCCTCATAAGGGTTATACTTGTAATCAGTCAACACCCTATAAGTAGAGCGAATCCGTTTGCGCAAAACTTTCATTTTCTGCCCTGCTGGAGACGATTTAAAAAACTTGTTATAG